>NZ_CP152052.1:3355000-3655000 GCF_038637725.1 Psychrobacillus sp. FSL H8-0483 | reverse complement strand
TTGTTTCCAATTGTGCAATCATCGTGTGCCAAGCTTTCGGTTTATGTGACAGAATCGCATAATATGATTTCAAAAAATCGGAGATAAAATGGGCATTTAACGTTTGGGCATCCTGATATGGTAAGAAACAGAAATCCAAATCTGTTACAGCATCCCCTTCATTAGTCCAAGAAGGATGTACATAAGAGAAATTCAAACGTTTGAAACCGAGATGAGCCAACACTTCACGACGTACAAAAGGATTCATCGCCTTAATACCACCAAACGCATGGTCACCAATACGGTAAGGATCGTAAATCTCCGCGAACACTCCGATTAACTCAACGTTATGCTCTTTGGAGAGTTGCATTAAATCTTCGTGCCGTTTTTTTGCAAGAAACGGTCCGACTCCAATGCCTTCTTTTCCGATCATTGTAAAGTCCGTCATCGATAACATTCTGTCTGCATAGAAACGATATTCTGTTGCACCTACAACTTCGCCATCTTCTACTGCCACAAACATACGAATAGTGGGATCAAGTAAAGGTTCTCTCCATAATTCGTACTCTAGCACTTCTTCAGCAGGAAACACCTCTTGCATCAATTGGTGCATCTTCGGAAACAAGGGATCCTCAATGTTTTTAATTTGAACATACTCCATTACACGCACTCCTTCAAAGTTATTTAGAATGGAAAGAAAGTCTTTCCTATTTTGTCTTTTGCAGTACCATTTCCTTTGTCATGGATGATTCCACTGTCAGTGTACCAAGGTCTGGATATAAATCAAAACGACGATCTCTCCAAGTGGTGACAGAGCCGTGTTCACGGACTTCATACAGAAGCGACAAATCAAGATCGGCAGAAATAACCATGTCGTTATTGATCTCTCCTTGGACTAAAATGCCATCTTGCGGGAAAGGAATATCATTTGGTGTGATCACAGCAGCTTGACCAAAATTTCCGCGCATAAAGTCTACTGTTGGAAGGGAGCCAACCGTTCCAGTTGTCACCACATACACTTGGTTTTCAATTGTACGTGCGTGACTTGTGTAACGCACACGGTTAAAACCATGGCGGTTATCGGTACAAGCAGGGGAGAAAATTACATCCGCACCCATTCCACGAACCATTCGCACAACTTCCGGGAATTCGATATCGTAACAAGTCAAGAGAGCTACTTTTCCTTTCGATGTTTCGAAAATTCGAATAGATTCTCCAGGTGAAATGCCCCAATCAGAAACTTCAGTTGGTGTTAAGTGCAGTTTCGCTTGCTCGCCAATATGGCCATCCGGTGAAAATAAATGCGCGACATTGTATAAACGGTCGCCTTTACGAACGACATGTGTTCCACCAATAATGTAAACACCCTGTTCTACAGCTAGTGTAGAAAAAAGACGATGATATGCTTCCGTGTAATTAGGTAGATTTTGAAATGGTTGACCTTCGCCATTATCGGAAATGGACAATAACTGAGTCGTTATAAACTCTGGAAATAAAATAAAATCAGTATTGAATTCAGCAGCTGTTTTCACATAATGTGTCACCTGTGCCGCGAACTCATCAAAACTATTAATTGTATGAAGATGATATTGTACAGCAGATACACGTAATTTCATCTGTATACCCCCTTGAAAATGTATGCTTTCTTTTTGAATAGTAGATGAATCATACCATAAAGTGTGAAATAATCCTTACGAAATTCCGTCATAAAATGATGTAATTCATTCATCCTGATTCATTTTCAAGAGTAAAATCACCTCAAAGTGCTAGTGTGGGAATATCTTACTTTGTATATACTAGAAATAGAGCTTGGTAAATAGAGTAAACTAGTAGTCCACGAGACCGATTTGTATATGCTTTTAAAGCAAACAAAACTTTTGGTATAATAAGAAAAAAAGAAAAAAATTCCATCTTGTATAAAAAGAATGGAAACAATCACTCCTTATACAAAAGACTACACAAATATATGCTTCTAAATGTTGCGGGAAATAGGGAAAGGTACGGAGGAAACTAAATGTACGATCCAACCATTTTTGAAAATTTAAAAGTAGCATTTGAAAATCACGTGTATGATTTAGATAATATAGACCACAAAATAAATATTACAAACCGCGTGGATCAAATGGATTTTTCCATTATGGCGAGGAAGTTTGCCATTCAATTTACACTAGTCGATCAACAAGGCGTAACAGCAGAGATTGTATTAAAGGCTTCTTTAGATGATCTAGCTGGGGAGATATTAGAGATTCCCGGAAAAAATCTAGGTTGTTCCTTGAAGTTACGATTTTACAAGCATGTTCAAAATGTATCCGTACAGTGTGAAAAAATAGAGCAAGCCCTAAACGCTATTTGGGAAAATGAAATCCAGTTAACTCAAACATTGAGCTATGTGTATGAACAAGAATCGTCAAGTTACCTAGACCTAATTGAAGTGCAGTTTGTCCAAAAAATTAATGAAGACCATATGGATGAAATTGCAGATTTCCTGGACCATATACTAGAATCGGTGGAAATATTGCACGGTATATAAAGGTTTTATTAGTTTTGAAAATGAAGAATGGACTAATGTTAAAATAGAAAGTAGAAAGAAAGGAGATTCAATACGATGCTAAAAACTACTGTATTTGAAGAATTAAAACGTGCGATGAAAGAGAAGGACGTACTGGCAAAAGGAGTACTGACGCTTTTAAAAGCTGCACTGGATAATGCCGAAAAAGAAAAAGGTTCAAGCCTTGCTCCAGAAGAAGAAATTGCTATTGTGAATCGCGAAGTGAAACAAACGAACCAAGCATTAGAAGGAGCTCAAAAAGCAAATCGAGACGACTTAATCGAAAAAGAAGAAGCAAAACTAGTATTACTAAAAAGCTTCTTACCAAAACAATTAAGCGAAGAAGAAATTGCAACGATTTTAATGGAGGCTGGAATTGTAAAAGGTATGAATATGGGCGATGCAATGAAAATCGCAAAACCTTTACTAACTGGAAAAGCAGACGGATCAATTATGTCCAAAGTCGTGAAAAGTTTGATTTAAAAGGAGAGTGCCTTGCGCTCTCCTTTTTTAATAGGTCTTATATTTCCTCAATCTTAAACGCAAATCGATTTTCCACATGGAATTCCCCTTCATGAAAAGTCCGTTCCACAAATGTTACATTCCGTTCTTTATCCATTAGCAAAACAGTCGATGAACGCGTACCATAGCTTGGGATTTTGATAAACAAAGGAGACAGTACTCTCTCCAATTCTAATCCGACACCCGTGTGCGGGAGTTCCTCATCCTCTGCTATTGTTCGATCTGAAATAATAGCAAATAATGATTCTATCTGCACTTCATCCTGATGTACTTGAACATACTCACTTAGTCTCTTCTTGCCTTTCGCCACTTTAGGCCAAGGGGTATTCAATGTATGATTGCTCAAACTATGCGTGCCAGATGGGATTACATTCATGTCATCTAATATATTATTGTAGTGGAATAGTTGATTTCCATCCCCAACAACCACATTATAACCACCATAATTTTCTCTGTTTTTCACAAGCGTTTGAATAAAATCAGCAGGTGTCTCTCCATTGGACAAAAAATCACGCACAATATCTCCTCGAGAAAATCGTCCTGTCTTCTCCCTCGGCTAACGATAATTCGTTAGCGCTGCAAAACGTCCAGTCTTTGTCACACCTAGCCAAGTACCCATCTGCAACAAATCACGTCCAGCTAAAATAGTTGGATGATCCTCCCAAAAACCAGCCACCGCGGTTGGCCGTTCATAGAACTCATCCCGATTTGCCACTACAATCAATTGATAAACTGGATGCTCCTGAAAATGAAAATTCACCAAACACATTCCCAACTACCCCTTTAAAAGTGATCTCTAATTTTTCCTTCATCATAACATGTTCCAATAAATTAATATTCAGAATTGCATTCTTCTCAACAACTTTTCTATTTTGATCAGCTCCATGGCTGGTTTCTGCTTTTATTCGAACAAAGTGGTAGGATATGGTATAGAGAATCAGCAGATGGGAATGAACAGAGATGAGCAATACACATATATTTACGAAGCGTGAAGAGATTGCCAATGCGATTATTCACGGGATTGGTGCTCTTTTAAGTGTAGCGGCACTTGTGATTTTGATTGTATCTTCTGTCATGCACGGAACGGTGTGGCATGTGGTAAGTTTTACGTTGTTCGGGGCGACCATGGTGCTTCTATATGTATCGTCCACACTTGTCCATGGGTTTCCGGCAGGTCGTGCAAAAGATGTGTTTGAGATATTGGACCACTCATCGATCTACTTTTTTATAGCAGGGACGTATACACCTTTATTATTCCTTGCAGTAAAAGGGACGCTTGGCTGGACATTGTTTGGAATTGTGTGGGGGCTGGCGATTGTAGGTACGGTGTTTAAGGCGTATTTTGTAAAGCGCTTTTTGCATATGTCGACGTTGATGTACATATTAATGGGCTGGCTGATTGTTTTTGCATGGAATCCGCTTGTTGCGAACATGTCGTCACAGGGGTTAATTTTGCTAGCGATTGGTGGTTTGCTCTATACGGTTGGAGCAGTTTTCTATGTGTGGCGCGGCTTTACGTATCATCATGCAGTCTGGCATTTATTTGTACTCGCAGCGTCCGTGCTGCATTTCTTTGCAGTAATGACGTTATTGCCATAATAAATAAAGAAGCGATTCTTGGAATGTAAAGATTCTCTGAATCGCTTTTTGTATTCACGATGAAAATTTCTCTACAGCTTCTAACACCAAACAATTATTTGATAGGGTGTGGTTTGGGCGGGGATACTTCTTGTGGTAGGTCCATAAATAACAATTAGATTCCGGTTTGCAGGATTTTTTGTAAAGGCTTGCCCATTTGTTAATAATATTTGCGTATAGGGGGAAATATTTAATTTTAATTGACCGTCACTACTCTCCAACTGGCCATTAAAATAGCCTACTTTTACATTTTGATTGGCATCATCTTCTACCATAACAAGCGCCTGATATTGTGGTGGGTAAATAAGAGGAACAGGTGCATTAGCATCATAGTATCCAGTTACCCGATCTCCTACTGTCACCATGGCCTGGTCTACAAAGTAAGTAGTGGGGGATACCACGAAATTAACTACACCTCCGTTTCCGTTAGCTACAGACATTAATGTATAACAACCTTCACCTTCTCCGTTTTGTCCTATCATAAAATCACTAATCATGGTGACAGTACCCTGAAAAGATTGAAAATTTACCATTCAACTATCTTCCTTTCCATTTCATTAGAAACATTAGAAAGAACCAAAAGCTGTTCCCATTCCTATTAATTTATGTGAAGTGATCAGCAGTGGTGAATACTTCTCGTATTCGTGCTCAAATTCACTTGTTTGTGCATATTTTATTAAAAAGCTGTATTAAACGACCGTGTAGTTACGTACCGAAAGCCCGCTTAGGGGGCTTGGCAGCCCGTTTATCCGCAGGAGTCTCGCGGATTTTCGTCACAGAACATATTCTTCTATAAAACAGTAACCTAATTATCAAAGCCTATTAATAAGTTGTAAGGATTGTTTTCATGCAACAAACATGTATGCTAATTTTGTGAAGGAAGTTGTTAAAATGAGGCGATTGCCGAGGAGGAAAGTATGAAAGCATATTTAATCATCACTCAAATTTTGTATTTCCTATTTTTGATGCCCTGGTTTCTCATTTGGGCCTTTTCATTTATGGTATTCGACAATGGCTTCGGTCTAGGGAATGTAACTTTTTTTCTAGTCATTACCTTTTATCCGATAGCTATTATACTATGTTCTATTTTGGCTTGGATTTTCCGAGTAAAAAAGCAACGATTTGCGATTGTGATTAATCTGCTTCCATCGTTATGGATTATTGCTTACTTGAGTTTAATGACGTTTATATAATTATAAAAGAGAAACCTAAAATAAGAGATAGAAAGAAGGTGTATCATTATACTTAGCATTTTTAGTTCTAAATGTGCAATTTGCAAACGTAAAGCTAGTCCGTACCGTCTCTATAAAAATCCTAAAGGTAAAAAAGTAAAGCTTTGTCTGGAATGTACTGTTTATGCTGAGAGACGTGCTTATCTTAAAGTAAAATAGTTATTATTAAAGGGAATTAGCTAGAATTGTAGAGTTGGTTTAGTTCCCTAAAACGAATTGAGGTAGTCACCGACTAATAGTCTGACTTCGGCATTGCGAATGCTGTGATCCAATAGATTCTCGATGAATCACTCGAAAGCTTTGTTAAGTCATGAATAAGGTTCGACGTAATTAGTCGCAGCTCACTCATCCTCGACCTCTATCAAGTAAATTCCTTCTTCAAATCCACCACGTTTTTCTTTCTTAGCAATACGTATTTTTTCTAGTTCTTCATAAGTAGCTTCGTGGATAGGAAGGGCTGCATGGATTAATTCCAAGATATCTGCTAGTTCTTCTAGTGCATCCTGGCGATTATCTGTTTCTGCGAATTCTTTTACTTCTTCGTGTAGTTTATTTTTAATTTCTATTAGGTGTTCAGATGGATCTAAAACGCGTGTGAAGAACTTGCTTCCTGACTTTTCGATGACTTGTGGTATTAGATCTCTTACTAATTTGTTGTAAACTGGCATTGGACATCCCCCTTTTTCATTTATTATAGAGAAAATTAGATTTATTTGAAAGGAGGGCTCTAGGAAAATCCGGGAGCTGAAGGGTATTTGGATATTATAAAGCTAACTATTGCAGCCAGAGGAAGTCGTTTTTATTTTGCATTGTAGCAGACAAAATTTGGTGCTCCCTAATATGTCATGATAATATTGTGGCATCAGATGATAAGAAAGATTCTGAGAAAGAGGCTATAACCTATGGAGTGTAGAGTGATTGGTATGTGGGGAGGTTTCCCTAAAAAGAATGGTCCTTGTTCAGGATATTTAATTCAGCATGAAGGGTTTTCGTTATTAATTGATTGTGGAAGTGGTGTCTTAACGGAATTACAAAATTATATAGATTTAAATGATATAAATCATGTCATACTAACCCATTATCATTATGATCATTTTAGTGATATTGGAGCTTATTTATTCTCTAGACTGGTGAATACAGATTTAGGTAGAGCTGGCGAAGAGTTATGTGTTTATGGACCAGAAGACGAGGGGATGCAAAAGCAGGTGGAGGATGTTGCTTATTCCCGATTTACTTCTTTTAACGAAAAAAGTAAGTTAGAAATCGGACCATTCACTTGTACATTTATGAGAAATATTCATCCAGTAGAAGCGTATAGTGCAAAAATTGTATGTGACAATAAAAGTATTGTATTTACGTCTGATACTAGCTTTACGAATGACTTAATTTCATTTGCAGCAAATAGTGATCTTCTTATTACTGAGTGTAGTTTGTATGAAGGAATGGACGGAGCAGCTTCCGGACATATGACGTCAGAGCATGCAGGAATACTAGCATATCAATCTAATGCAAAAAAGGTGTTATTAACACATCTACCACACTACGGTGACTTAAACGATTTATTAGTTAGTGCGAAAAAACAAGGCAATGAAAACATTGAATTAGCAGAGTCAGGAATGTTAATAAAATTATAAAAGCTGATAGAATGAATGCTCTTTGAAGTATTTGTTCTACCAGCTTTTTTGTACCCTGTGCAAAAATGATTCATGTTTATTTGCTACAAAGGGACAAACAAATTTTATTTTCCTATCTCCTCTTCATTAAAGCTTCATAGCGCGCCGCATCAAAATCCTTCTGCCCGAGCATAAATTTTTCTTTCGTAAAAACATCCAGTCTTGATTTAAGTCAATGAATCATCTTAACTGTCCTATTACAATAAAATTAATACAAGAATAGGGGGGATTTTATTATTAGCTCACAAAAGAACTTAACAAATTTAAGAAAAGCTGCTATTACTTCCGGTATATCGCTTATTATTATGGCCCTAGCTGCAGGCTTTTCTTATGGTTATGTCCATGGTAGCCTTGTCGTATCTGGCGATATAAGCACAACCTATCATAATATCGCATCATCCATTATGCTGTTCAAAGCTGAAATAATTGGTTGGGTTGTTATCTTAATCCTTGACGTAATTGTCGCCTGGTCATTTTATATCTTCCTAAAGCCGGTTAATCAGGAGTTAGCATTGCTTGCTTCATGGCTTCGTCTTACTTATGCAGCTATATTGGGAATAGCCATTTTAAACAAGGTCTTTGTGCTACTGCTCTTAAATAATACAGACTATTTATCATTATTGAAAATTGATCAGCTTCAAGTAAATATAGCGTTATACTTGGAAGCATTTGAAATGATTTGGTCTATTGGATTAATTGTTTTTGGTGTGCATCTACTAGTTGTGGGGTGGATTGCCTTCCAATCAAATAGTATCCCTAAAATTATTTCTATCTTGTTAGTACTTGCTGCAATAGGCTATATTGGTATTCACCTAGGCAAAACATTACTTATCGAACAACATATCATTACAACAATTGAACTTATTTTTAATATACCGATGATTGCAGGAGAATTAGGCTTTGGATTATGGCTGCTATTCAAAGGAGGAAGAGTCACGATTAAGTCGTGACTTCCGCTCACCTCCTATCTATATCTACACGTTTCTTTATTCTGCTTAATGACTCTGGAGTAATTCCGAGATAGCTTGCCAATTGATGTTGCGGTACACGATCTATTAGTTGAGGTCGTTTCAGTAATAGCGTCTTAAAACGTTCTTCAGGGGTAGAGGCGATAAATGTAGCAAATTCTTCTTGTACTTTACCAAAGCTTTCCTCTATCATCTTTCGTGTCATTATTTCTAATTGCGTATATTTGTTATACATGTTCTGTTCAATAGCTAAATCGCCTACAACCAATACAGAGTCTTCCAAACACGCAAAAGTGTATTCGGATGATTTATCTAGTTTATGATTATTGAAAACCGCAACTGCCTGTTCTTCTGTGTAAAAATTGGACGTTACTTCCTTTCCTTTTTCATCTACCGAATATTGCCTTATGCACCCCTTTAGCACAAAATAACATTTAGTGGGAACGTCTCCTTGTCTAAGAAGGATTGTTCCTTTTTTAAATTCCTCGATCTTTATTTCATTAGCGATTGCCTGTTGTTGTTCTTCGGTAAGCGAAGTGAATTTAGACATATACTTAAACAATATACTTTTCATTTTGCTCTCCCTCCATCTCAGGCGCTTTCTCTTTATAATACTACAATTAATAATGGAGAATTATGTTCATTATTAAAGGCATTGTATTGTAAGAGGTTGGATACAGAAGAAATAATCTTTCCCTGTGTAAGAAACATTCCAGTTAGTTCGAACAAACGTGAATATTGTGATTATCATGTTTGTTTCAAGTAAAAGAAGCAACACCTGGAAGAAGCGACCACTACACCACTTCATTTCAACCGTAGCCACATTAATGTTACGATAGTAGTAGAGAAAATTAGCAACGGGGGAAATTTCATGTTTTTGGATAAGCTGAAGAATGAGTTACATCATAGGCAACCACTTTTTATAGGGGAGGACACAGCGCTGCGTTGCGCTGTATTGATTCCGCTTGTGGAAGTGGATGGAGAATGGCATGTTCTATTCGAGGTGCGTTCATTAACGATGAGAAAACAACCAGGGGACATCAGTTTTCCAGGTGGCCGAATAGATCCCACTGATGCATCACCAATGGAGGCGGCTATACGAGAAACGCATGAAGAATTAGGGGTAGATCTATTAAGCATTCATGTCCTTGGCCAAATGAGTGCTTACATTTCCTCGCCAAGCTTTGTGGTCTATCCATTTGTAGCAACGATCGACCACCATCAAATCCAAAATTTCAACAAGCAAGAGGTCGAAGAAGTATTCACCATCCCGATCAGCTGGCTACTAAACTATGAGCCCTATATGCACACAATCTCTGTCCAACCAATGCCCCCTATGGATTTCCCCTACGACAAAATCGTCAACGGTGACAAATACCAATGGAGACCACGTGCAATAGAAGAGTGGTTTTATGATTACGAAGATTACACTATCTGGGGTTTGACCGCTAGAGTGCTGAAGCATTTCGTGGAGACGATAAAAAGCCAGAGATAAACAGGACCTAAAAGTCCTTGAGGATTTCAACCAACGATAAATCGTATTCGGCAAATTTTATCCATTACTTAAGTTTATTTTATTTCTGAAAATTATAAAAATAGGAATCCTTTTTATTATTTGCCTCGTATACTGTAGGAAATGTTACAAGGAGGAAGGTGTATGTTAGCGAGAATATCCACGACATTTCTTCATTATGTGAATGGACTATTAAAAGGTCTTGCATCACTTTTGATTTTTGGTGAAGAAAAAGAAGAAATGACCTCAGAGCGTAGTCGCAGAGCAGTACGTCATATGCGTAAACTCTATCAGTATGATTGGTATATGGAATTGAAAAACCAATACGAAAATAATTGGGATCACGATCCGGCTGTTTTGGATTTCATGAGTGACGTTAACTTTAAGCTACTGCATACAGAGGAAGGAAAGGGTACATTTTTGACAAACTTTCAGTTCCTTTTAGATTCTTTGAATTGGAAATAAAAAATAGTATATCCAGGTTAGAAACAGGGAAAGTGGTTTCTAACCTGGATTTTTTTGCCCTTCTACATATCTCGAAAACTAAAATAGAGAGGTCATTTTCTAAAACAGATTTTACTTGTTTTAGAGGGTGGCTTCTTTTTGTTTTATTAGAATGTTTGTTTTTCAAAGTTTTTGGGCATTACTGGAGAGAATTTTACAGATTACTTGCAAAGGAGGAACCTTATGTTGAAAATTAAGACTTTATTGGTCATTGCCCTTTTAGCATTTTCAACGAATTCAGTAACGTATGCCGCTGAAATTTTACCTGCCGCCACAATTGCTGAAGATGTAGCTTTTACATCTACTGCAGAAAACTATTTAGAATCTATTTTAGATAGCTCTGGGGAAATTGATATACACTTCCTGACCGCTTTTGAATTAAGGAAGGCTTTGGAGTTTATGCGAGAGCCCACAGTGTATACGGTGGTTGAAGGAGATAATCTGTATCGGATTGCACTCGAGCACAATGTACCACTAGAAACGCTTATGAGTTGGAATGATCTTACGGGTAGTCTCATTCATCCAGGTGAAGAATTAGTGGTGAGTGGTGAGGGAGGAGAGGATATCCCGCTCAGGGAGTTTGATTCAGACAAGGTGGTAGCTACAACCTCACCAATCCAGCCACCTCCACCTGCAGATGATTCTGTAGAAGATTCAAGTCAGGCCCCTCCAGCTACCGAAGATTCAACAGAGATGCTCGTTACGGCTACGGCTTATACAGCGTACTGTGCAGGATGTTCAGGGACAACAGCATACGGCATTGATTTGCGCGCTAATCCAGATCAGAAAGTAATTGCAGTCGATCCAAATATTATTCCACTTGGTTCAAAGGTTTGGGTGGAAGGATACGGAGAGGCAATTGCTGGTGATACAGGAGGAGCAATTAAAGGCAATAAAATCGATGTATTCATTCCATCACATGAGAGTGCGATGGAATGGGGAGTTAAAAAGGTAATCATTAGAGTGCTGAATTAGGTGAGAGAGTCTGTGCATAATTGCATAGGCTCTTTTCATTTAATTGGTCTCGGATTAACAGGGATTGGTCTTGCTTTGCGGACAAACGGTCTCGAAGTACCATTAATTGTAAAAACGTCCACTTGTTCGAGTAGTACATGGTCTCACATGAGCCGATATTAATTGGATAATTCGATTTGGTCTTGGTTACGAGGGAGATGGTTGCGTTTAAGAGTCATTTGGTCTCGGATTAATAGAAACTGGTTGCTGTCCCTAACAAATTGGTCTCGTTCAGCCATTTATTTCAAATTAATAACCCAATACATCCAGGCTAAAAGCAGTGATAAATTGCTTCAAGCCTGGTTTTTTTATTCGATCACACGTATCTTGAATTATTTGTTATGGCCATAGCTTCGCTGATTTTTTCAGCTGTTTCTTGTAGAAGAGGTAATAATTCTTCCCGTAGTGCTTCTTTGGTGATTCTTCCTGCATGGGCGGAGCAGTTGATGGCTGCAAATACTTTTCCGCTTGCATTTCGAAGTGGAACGGCGATGGAGCGTAACCCTTCCTCTAGCTGTTGATCGACGCCACCCCATTGTTTTTGGCGAACAACCTCTAATATATTGATTAATTGGTTTTTATCAATAATTGTTTTGTCTGTAAATCTTTCCAACTGAGTAGTATGGAAGTAAGCTTCTAACTTGTCTTTTGACAGGTTTGCTAGTAGTACATGGCCCATAGATGTTGCGTAAGCTGGTAAACGTGATCCAACATCTAAATTGATGGACATAATTCGTTTGGTGGAAACGCGTGCTACATAAATAATATCCGTGCCGTCTAAAATCGAAATAGAGCAGGATTCACCGGTTTTATTGACAAAATCACGCATGAACGTTTGGGCGATGCTCCACGTATTATTGGAGGATAGATAGGCGTAGCCAAGAGAGAGCGTTCGAGCTGTTAAGGAAAATACGCCATTTGTTGATTCGGCAAAGCCTAAGTGCTCCAGTGTAAGTAAAATTCTACGGGCAGTTGGTCTGCTAAGCCCCGTGATTTGAGATACATGACTAACGGTTAGTAGCTGGTTGTTTTGAGAGAAAGCTTGAATCACCTGTAGTCCGCGATCCAAGGATTGAATATAGTCTCCTGATTCTTTGAAATTGTCTATTTTTTCTGTTGACAAAGAAATAACCCCCTATGGCAAGATGAAGTTGTACAAATAAAATAATAATGTACGTATATCGTACGTTTAAAAAGTTAGATTTGCAAGTTCATGATCATAAGTTTTAATTTTTTTATATACAAATGAATGCGTTTACATTTCTGATTTTATCAGAATGATGAATGCAATACAGGGATGAGAAAAGAACTGATTTGAACTTCGTAATGCGAACTGAATAAGTTTTCAATTCTATAGCTGTCGAGGAAATCTTGACGGCTTTTTTTATTAGACTTTTTCGATTATTTTGGTATGATAGAAATAAATGATGTACGTATAATGTAATTCTGTACGTAATGTGTACATATTTAAGGGGTGAAAGAATGGATTTTTATCAAGTAAATGTGAACGGAAATGATATTCAAGTAGCAGATTATCATGGAGAAAAAGGTCCGGTCATTGCGATTCATGGGTTGACTGGTACTCATAAAAACATGTTGGGAATAACATTATTCAATTGCGTGGAGCAGATGCGGTTTCTTGGATTGAAAAAGCAAGAGCAGTTGGTGCTACTGAGGCTGATTTAGCGGATGTTGGCTACATCTGTATATTAACTGCAGGAATTCCTTCTTGGTTTGAAATTAGCGATTCATTAAAACTAGCGAATAAATAAGGAGAGACATATATGTCTAAAATTACAAACAGTATTCAGGATGCTCTATCCTGTGTAGAAAGTGGAAATATGGTGTTAGTAGGGGGCTTCGGGCTAATAGGAGCACCGCTTTCATTGATTGAAGGATTAACGGAAAAAGATGTAAAGGATTTAACGATTGTCAGCAATAACCTTGGAGAATCAGGGAAGGGTCTAGGCATTTTGCTAAATCAAAACAAGATTAAAAAAGGAATCGGTTCTTACTTTACGAGTAATCGTGATGTGGGTGACAAGTATCAAAAAGGGGAAATCGAGTTAGAGTTGCTTCCTCAAGGTACATTGGCGGAATCGTTACGTGCTGGTGGAGCAGGTTTAGGTGGCTATTATACGACCACTGCTGTTGGAACTGATCTTGCAAAAGGGAAAGAAGAACGCGAAATCGATGGAGTGAAGTATATATTCGAAAAGGCGATTCGTGCAGATGTGGCATTGATTCGTGCACATAAAGCAGATACTTTAGGTAATCTCGTTTATTACAAAACAGCACGTAACTTCAATCCACTCATGGCAACTGCTGCGAAAAAAGTAATTGTGGAAGTGGATGAAATTGTTCAACCTGGTGAGTTAAATCCGGAAGAAATCGTAACACCGTTTTTATATGTGGATGTAATCATCGAGGCGCAACAAGTGTTGACGAAGGAAGGAGTTGTGAATAAATGACTACTTTAAATAAAGCAGATATGCAGCATGTTATTGCGAAGCGAGTTGCTCAGGAGCTAGAAGGACCTTGCATTGTAAACCTAGGAATAGGTATTCCAACTTTGGTTGCGGAGTACATGGATGCAGCGGATATTTACTTACATACGGAAAATGGATTGCTTGGTGTAACGGATGTGGAAGAAGCGGATATCGATCCGAACCTTGTGAACGCAGGTAAACTACCAGTTGGGGAAGCAATAGGGGCCTCTTATTTTAACAGTTCCGATTCATTTGCGATGATTCGGGGTGGACATGTAGACTTTGCTATTCTTGGTGCGCTTCAAGTAGAGCAGTCAGGTGTGATTGCGAACTGGGCTGTTCCTGGTAAGAATATTATGGGTGTCGGCGGTGCAATGGATTTATTAGTTGGTGCGAAAAAAGTGTTTGTAACGATGAGCCATACGTCAAAAGATGGCAGTAGTAAGATTTTGAAAGAGTGCACATATCCAATTACCTCAACTCGAAGTGTGGATATGATTTTCACGGAGTTAGCCGTATTTGAAGTGGTAAATAAACAATTGAAGCTGGTGGAATTAATGCCAGGTGCAACGATAGAGGAAGTACGCGCGAAAACGGAAGCTGATTTCACCGAATAAAGAGGGGTTGTGGCTGGTATCGGTTTGTACGGTGGAACGATGATCGAGTCTAGTTTAGGTACGGCGATTTGTGCGCAGTTATATGAAACGATTCCAGAAATGAAATTCGGTACGGAAATTTTCGGTTCTTTATTGTTCAAAGACGTTATTCATGAAGTATAAAAACTTTGGAGTAGTAATTCCGGATGGACCAGGCTTTGGGATGGAAATCGACCGTGAAAAAGTGAAGCATTACGCTAGGAGATGACGAGTTGAAAAATGTAGTAATCGTAGATGCAGTGCGTACAGCAATTGGGAAACTTGGGGGCAGTATTGGAAATGAAACAGTGGATTTCCTTGGAGCTCACGTGATTTCGGAATTGTTGCGTCGTACAGAGTTGGATAAAGGTTTAGTAGAAGAGGTTATTTTAGGTCAAGCAAAACAAAGTGCGGATGCATCGAACGTAGCAAGAGTTGCGATGCTTCGCGCAGGAATTCCAGTGGAAGTACCAGGTTATACGATTCATCGTCAATGTGGATCTGGTGTGCAAGCAGTGAATTCAGCTACGCAACAAATTCAGACTGGATTAAGTGACATTATTATTGCAGGTGGAGCGGAGTCGATGAGTACTGCACCTTACTATGTAAATAGTGTACGTTTCGGTACGAAATCTGGCGATGTTTCATTGAAAGACCCGAATACAGCTAGTCAACCAGGTTCGCAGCCACGTGAAATATATGGTGAGTTAAATATGGGAATCACTGCAGAAAATGTGGCAGTGAAGTATGGTATTTCGCGTGAAGCACAGGATGAATTTGCATTAAGTAGTCAGGAAAAAACGAAAATTGCTATTGAAAAAGGGTATTTCGAAAAGGAAATCGCTCCTTATCCAGTGAAAACGCGTAAAGGTATTGTGGAGTTTAAAGTCGATGAGCATCCGCGCGAAACGACTTTGGAGAAGCTAGCAGCGTTGAAACCTGTGTTTAAAGAAGGTGGTACCGTAACTGCTGGGAATGCGAGTGGTCGTAATGACGGAGCAGCTGCATTGTTAGTGATGTCCGAAGAAGAAGCATTAAAGCGTGGGTTTAAACCTAAAGCCCGCGTAATTGCACAAGCTTCTGTAGGCTGTTCACCAGAACTAATGGGAATGGGCCCTGTATATGCTATGTTAAAAGCATTGAAGCAGACGGATTTAACAATTGCAGATTTAGACGTAGTGGAACTAAACGAAGCATTCGCTTCACAAGCGGTTGCATGTGTGAACGAGCTAGGATTGGACTACAGTAAAGTGAATCCAAATGGAGGAGCCATTGCAATGGGTCATCCGATCGGTGCAACAGGCGCGATTTTATTAACGAAATTGGTGCATGAGTTAGAGCGTACTGGCAAGAAATACGGTGCAGTCACTTTGTGTATCGCCGGCGGTATGGGAATCGCTACAATTGTGGAAAATATGCAGGTTTGATTTTATGTAAAATTGGTCTTCCCTTTTCTATTGTTAACTCTAATCCAGGAATGAGTTGAATACAATTTCTAGTCTGTATATAATTAGATGAGAAACATACAATGAAAAAGACTGGATACGACAATATCCAGTCTTACAATTTGCAGACCGCAGAAAGAGCGGTTGGCCCGAAGTTGGAAATAACCGTCAGACCTTTTGCTCAGGGGACGGTTATTTCTTTTTTATAAAGAAAATGATCAATGTCACAACGATTGAAAAAGCTGCTAATAGGACAGCGCTGAGCTGAATTAACAAATTGATCGTCTCGTATATTGTCAATGGCATCACCGCCTTAAAGAAAGTAACCACCGCCCACCCTGCTGCCATTTTATTATAACACAAATGAGAACAAGTGTTCTTTTTCTTTTATTAATATGCTACTCATTAGAAAATTTCATACCTTTGAGAGAATATTGTCTTCTTCAAAGAAATTTTTGAATTGGTCTTGGTTTTGCAGAGAATGGTCTCGGATAGAGTTAATTTAGTCTCGGTTAGTCGACAATTGGTCTCAGAGAGCCAATAATTGTAAAAAACCGCCCCTTGGTGTAGTGGATATCTCACAAGGGGCGGTTTTTCTATAATTTTATTAGCCTGTCCATCTTAGATCCGTATTGGTTTTTTCGCGCGGACATCACCGAGGAAGAATTTGCCGTACGGTATTAGTTTTTGAATGATGATGGAAGCTATAATTGGGATACTTACGCCTAATGTTGTAAATCCAATTATGCCGTAATGGAAATAGTCGTTCAGTATAATATCCGTAAAAATATGCAAGTACATGATTGAAATCGAATGTTTTTCGATTTGCGCTAACCACTCGAGTGGCAGCAGTTTCGTTAGCCTTTGGAAAATACCAAGAATGGCAATGATAAAGGCAAGGGGAATAATTAAGTCGAGTACAAGGTGATCGTAACGTAAAAATTTCATACTTAGATGATAATCCAATATTCCTACTTTGTCCGCAGTAATCGCACTAAGGACAACGAAGATCGAGCCAAGTAGCCAAGTTGTCGTTATGTGCATCCAAATCGATTTCGCGTAATAGCCAAGGGCAAAGTAAACGATGGCCATTAATACAACATCTAAATTCCAAAGCATTGGAATTGTTTGCGCAGCTTTGTCTGGTGCGCCGCTTATGACGTGCATTGCGAAGATGCTTTCTAGATGAGCTACTAAATAGAAAATCACCAATAGTGCAATTTGTTTAAATCTACTTAAATACTTTGTCATCCACAAGAATAGTAGATAAGTAAAAAATAACGTTGTTACAAACCAGAAGACTCCATATGCGCCTCGCGCAAAGCGACCAGCGATTACGAGCTTCCAAAAGTCCTGTAGGTACCAAGAAAAGTCGAAGTTTCCTGTTGCGAGCTCCATACTATAACGTATGGTTGTGATGACAAAAAGGAAAAATACATATGGTACCATTAATTGCATAAATCTTTTTTTGATCGTGGGATTTGCACTTTCATTATCCTTCATTTCTTTAAAAAATATGCCGCTTAGTAAGAAAAAAGCTGGCATATGAAACCAGTAAATATATTTTATCAGTGGGAAATCCAACTCACCTGGATAATGACCGATGACAACTAAGATCATTAAAAATCCCTTAGTCACATCCACCCATGCTAATCTTTTTTGAGCCATAATATTCCCTCCAAATTGTGCATAATGCTATATGTTTGTTTATCCATTATTACGTGAATATAAACTATATGGTAGTATAAATTATTTCCATATAGGATAGGAGCAAATGAAATGATGAAAGTAGTATGCTTCGGTGACAGTATCACCGCGCGAAAAGAAGGCTATCCTTCTCCCATTTTGACAAGTAAGCTTTCCGCTGAAATGAAAGGCTATCAATTTATAAACGCTGGTATTTCAGGGAATACAACCGAACAGGCAAAGGAACGTTTTACAACAGACGTACTTAATAGAAACCCGGATATCGTGACTATATTATTTGGAGCGAACGATTCTGCTTCGCATAGATTGGTAGATCTTGAGACGTTTAAACAAAATCTCTATGAGTTTACGAAGCGAATTGGTCCAGCAAAAACAATTCTTATTACCCCTGCTCCTGTAGATGAGGCACTTCAACCGAACAGATCGAATGAACGGATAAAGAAATACGCACAAGCAGTAGAAGAAGTAGCGAGAGAAACGGGTAGTCACTTGATTGATTTTTTCTCTGAAATTTATTCCAAACCAGATTATACTACCTTTTTAAAAGGAGAAAAAGATGATGGACTACACTTTGGGGAAACAGGATATGCCATTTTAACGAGCTTAATTGTTTATAAAATAGAAGAAATGAATACTATTTCTAAAAATAAGGGATTCTTACAAAGATTACTACGCGTGTTTTTCACGGATTAATTTGCCCCTCTTGGGTGCTTCGTTTGTATTTTCTCGTCGAATTTTGGAAAGTATAAGATGGAGCAAGATCAAAAGGAGTGGGTATCTTTGTTACAATTGCAAACAGAATTAGAAGGTAAAATGGCTTATTTTGGTGATATGCAAGATCGTATTGCTAGTCTTGGTTATTCAATAGGTAGTAATTGGGAATATCATAAAGGGAGCTTTGATTCTATCTTATGGCGTGAAGAAGGAGAGACCATCTATTTACGAATTCCCTTCGTTGTGATGGAGGGTGAACTGGATCAGTCTGAGGCACATATTAAATTCCAAACTCCTTATGTCATCAAGCATGTTATAAATATTGGTTTGGATAATGATGAAAACTCATTAATGAGTTCTACTGGATTTAATCAATTTCAAAAACCAATTGATAAAGACGGACATATCGAAAATAAAAATAGATGGGAGCACGCTGGAGAGGAAGCGGTAAAAAAGGTTCTTCGTTTAGTGCAGTAATGAATAAGATCATTTCGCTAATTTGAGGCGAGGTGATCTTTTTTGCCTTTTAGCTGTGGATAGTTGGATAAAGGAAGAGTTTAGTTGAAAAACTACTATTTTAATAGCTCTGTAAATTAGGCTGTTTTTTTTTGCCGAAAATCAGCGGACTCCTGCGCAGAGCCATTTTAATTAATACAGCTTTCAATACTACTAGGGAAATGGGCCACATTTATTCTTTTTAAACGCATGAAAATTCTCCTTAAGTACTGCATACTTACATTCCGTCGTGTATTTCTTTATAATAGAAGCAAATAGAATTGTACTTGAAAGGATAGCGACCGACGATGTATGAACGAATCATTAATTCGGAGCAAGAAACAGAACTACTTGCTCGACAGTTAGCAGATCAATTACAGCCTTCAGATGTGCTCACTTTAGAGGGAGACTTAGGAGCGGGCAAAACAACTTTTACGAAAAGTGTGGCAAAGGGCCTTGGCATTACACGAAATGTGAATAGCCCTACCTTTACGATATTAAAGCAATATGAAGGAAGATTATCTCTCAATCATTTAGATGTATATCGTCTAGCAAATAGTGAGGAAGATTTAGGTTGGGACGAGTTGTTTTACGGGGACGCGGTTAGTATTATCGAGTGGGCCCATTTAATACAAGACGATTTGCCACCTGAGCGATTGGCGATTCAGATTCATCGCTTGGAAGACGATAAGCGCAAGTTTACGTTTGAGCCTTTTGGGGAACGATATGAACAATTATGCGAGGAGCTTTTTACATGATTTGGTTAGGAATAGATACATCAAATACACCGCTTGCAATAGCTATTGTGAGGGATGGACAAGTGCTTGCAGAGTACAAGTCATCCCTTAAAATTACGCATTCGATCGGGACAATGCCTGCGATTGAAGAGCTACTAAAAAAAGCGGATATTAAGCCGAATGAGCTGGATGCAATTGCAGTTGCAAACGGGCCTGGTTCTTACACAGGTGTGCGAATTGGCGTGACGATTGGGAAGACACTTGCGTGGACACTAAATATCCCAATTGTTTCTGTATCAAGTCTGCAAGTTTTAGCAGGTAACGCACCCTACTTCTCTGGTATTGTTTGTGCCATTATGGATGCACGCCGAGGAAATGTGTTTGCAGGAATTTACACGAACGGGGAAGTGGTGAAGGAAGCGCATATGTCGCTTGTGGAGCTACTGGAAACAGTGGATGGAATGGGGCAACCGGTTTTATTCGTCGGAACGGATGTTGAGATACATTGGGAGCAGATAAAAGAAGTACTTGGGGATAAAGTGCAGCGAACAGATGCAGGATTCTCTTTGCCAAGTGCTGCTGTGTTAATTGATCTAGCGAAAAAGACTGAACCAACAGACGTACATGCAATCGTGCCAGAGTATTTACGCGTGACGGAAGCAGAAGCGAACTGGTTGAAAGAGCAGAAGAAAAATGAAAACTAAAACAATTACGTATCGCAAAATGACGCTGGAAGATATCGATCAAGTCTTATTAATAGAAGAAGAAGCGTTCACGGTTCCTTGGACGAAAGAAGCATTTGAACATGAAATGACGACTAATCTGTACGCCTACTATATTGTGGCGGAAACAGAGGAAAAGGAAATCGTTGGCTACTGCGGTATGTGGCTTGTAATGGATGAAAGTCATATAACAAATGTAGCGGTTGCAGAGCGTATGCGAGGACACAAAATCGGTGAAGGCTTGATGCGTGAGGCAATTCGCATCGTGCTTGAGCACAAAGTGGTGCTCATGACGTTGGAAGTACGTGTGACGAATGACATAGCGAAAAACTTGTATTATAAATTAGGCTTCCAAGACGGCGGCATACGAAAAAACTATTATACAGATACGCAGGAGGATGCTCTTGTGATGTGGGTGGAATTTAAATGACAAAAGATCAATATATATTAGGAATAGAAACGAGCTGTGATGAAACGGCAGCTTCCATCGTGAAAAATGGCCGCGAAATCATTTCCAATGTGGTCGCTTCTCAAATCGAAAGTCATAAACGTTTCGGTGGAGTTGTACCAGAAATTGCTTCAAGACATCATGTGGAGCAAATTACGATAGTGATCGAAGAGGCGTTGAAGCAAGCGAATATGACGCCACAGGATCTGGATGCAGTAGCAGTAACAGAAGGACCAGGACTTGTAGGTGCACTTTTAATCGGAATAAATGCCGCAAAAGCATTTACGTTTGCACACGGGCTTCCACTTGTTGGTGTCCATCATATTGCCGGGCATATTTACGCCAATGCACTAGTGCAGTCGATGGAATTTCCACTTCTTGCGTTAGTAGTTTCAGGAGGACATACGGAACTAGTCTTAATGAAAGAGGACGGGCAATTTGAATTAATCGGAGAAACGCGAGATGACGCAGCAGGTGAAGCATACGATAAAGTAGCGCGAGTGTTGAATTTGCCGTATCCAGGTGGTCCACATATCGACCGGTTAGCAAACGAAAGTGATGGAGCTGTGCCATTTCCAAGAGCTTGGCTCGAAGAAGGTTCGTATGATTTCAGCTTTAGTGGCTTAAAATCAGCGGTTATTAATTATCAGCATAATGCGGAGCAGCGAGGGGAAGCAATCAATCCCAACCATTTAGCAGCAGGCTTCCAGGAAAGCGTGATTGAAGTATTAACAGCTAAAACATTAAGAGCTGCACGTGAGTTTAATGTGAAGCAAGTCATTGCCGCAGGTGGTGTTGCTGCGAATAAAGGACTTCGTCAATCACTAGAAGAAACATTTGCAAAAGAAAATATTCCATTTTATGTGCCACCAATAAAATTGTGCACAGACAATGCAGCGATGATTGCTGCGGCAGGTAGCTCCAAGTTTTCGACAGGTAAAACAGGCGATATGTCGATGAATGCTCGACCAGGTTTGGAATTAAATAGCTGGAAATAAACGAAATCCTCTTTTCTTCGACAAGAAAAGAGGATTTTTTAAAATGGTTTTTTTAAAGTTGTCAAGAGAGAACATTCGTACTTATGCACAATTTGTGCATAACCTGTTGGTAACTTGTGAAATTTCAATATATTGTGTCTGCTTTACAAACAATTATGTGGAAAACTAAGATTTGAATCTGTGGACAATGTGGATAAACCTGTTGATATGTTGGTATTACGGTATTTATACTGTGAATAAATATGTGGAAAAAATATTTATTGAAATTTGCTATTGACCAACATATATGAGCAAGAATCGACAAATAACTATTGCTCCTGTTTGACTAAATCTGTGGAATCGGATGGTTATCCGCAAAAATCGGATGATTCACTCAAATAATCGGATCATTCGGCATGGAAATCGGATGATTATGAGTAAAAATCGGATGATTTACACAGATAATCGGATGATCATTTGCAAAAATCGATTCTTTCAAAAAAAGCAACGTAAACCAATATCATGGTTTACGCTGCTTTTTAGTTTGCTTCTATTTTTTCTAGTTGTTCTTGTAGTTCAAGCCATTCATTCGACAAATCATCTTGTTTTTCTCTTAATTCGTCTAGTGTGTATTGGAATTGCTGCACGGCTTCATGATCTTGGAAGATTTCCGGATCACATAGCTTTTCTTCTATAGAAGCTATTTCTGCATCTACTGTTGGAATCTGACTTTCTAACTCCTCTAGCTGACGTCGAAGTTGGCGTTCTTTTTTCTTCGCTTCCTTATCGATCGTAGAAGTGTTCGCCTTCGTGACAACTGTTTTTTCAACAACTGCCTTTTCTAGTGCAAGTTCTTCCAACTCTTCTTTTTTTTCTAAGTAATAATCATAATCGCCTAAGAAAAGACTAGAGTTATCCGAAGCTAACTCAATTACTTTTGTAGCAATTCGATTAATAAAGTACCGGTCATGGGAAACAAATATAATCGTGCCAGGGAAATCGAGTAATGCATTTTCCAATACTTCTTTACTATCTAAGTCTAAATGATTCGTAGGCTCATCGAGAACAAGCGTATTTGCTTTTAACAACATAAGTTTTGCAAGTGCAAGCCTAGCTTTTTCTCCACCAGATAAAGTAGAAACTGTTTTTTGCACATCGTCCCCTGTAAATAGGAAACGACCTAATACCGTACGAACATCTTTTTCATTCATAAGTGGCCATTCGTCCCATAATTCTTTTAAGACAGTTTTATTGCCAGATAGAGCGGCTTGCTCTTGGTCGTAGTAGCCAAATTGGACGTTTGTTCCGTATTGGATCTTACCACCAGCATTGTCTAGCTGTTTCATAAGGGTTTTAAGTAAAGTAGATTTCCCAACGCCATTTGGTCCAACTAATGCAATGCGATCTTGTTTGTAAACGGAAAAGGAGATATTCGATGAAACGGTTTTGTTAGGATAGCCGACTGCAACTTCTTCTAGTCGCAATACATCATTTCCACTTGGACGATCGATTGTGAATCCAAAAGAAGCGGACTTTTCGTCTCCATCTGGTGAATCCATCCAATCTGTTTTTTCAATCACTTTTCTTCGAGATTGAGCCATTTTTGTCGTGGAGGCACGAGCTAGATTACGACTAACGAAGTCTTCCAATTTCGCTTTTTCTTCTTGCTGCTTTTCGTATTTCTTTTTGTCTAGTTCATAGTTTTTCGCCTTTTGATCTAAGTAGGAACTATAATTTCCGACATATCTTGTAACATTATGACGTGATACTTCGTACACAAAATTCACTACTTGGTCTAAAAAGTAGCGGTCATGTGAAACGATTAAGATAGCGCCACTATAGTTTTTTAAGTAGTTCTCTAAAAAGCTCAGAGTTTGAATGTCCAAATGATTAGTCGGCTCATCGAGAATGAGTAAATCTGGCTTGCTAAGTAGCATTTTCGCTAATGCAAATCTCGTTTTTTGGCCACCGGATAACGCTTGGACAGGCTTGTCATAATCTTCTGGGAAGAACTGCATTCCATGTAGAATCGAGCGGATGTCCGATTCAAATCGGTAGCCTCCAGCTTCATTAAAAGCGAGCTGTAATTCGTCATATGCAGCAGTTACACGTGCGTACGCATCTGCATTCTCATATATAGAAGGATCAGCCATTTGTGATTCTAATGAACGAAGCTCTTTTTCTGATTCAATTAAATGACTAAAAATGGACTTCATTTCCTCCCAGATGGAGAGCTTAGATTCGAGTCCTGCATGTTGTTCTAAATATCCTAAGCGAACATTTTTGGGCATAATAATATCGCCAGTATCATATGACATTTCGCCTGCAATTATTTTAAGTAAAGTAGACTTTCCAGCACCATTTCGACCAACGAGAGCAACTCGGTCACGGTCTTGAACCTCTAGCTTTACGTTTGTTAATATATCTTCCCCATTAAAGGATTTCGTTACTTGATTGACTTGTAAAACGATCACGATGATTCGCACCTCAATTCTATTCTTAAGTGTAATAGATAGGGCGGAACGTTGCAACGCTCTAGTCTTTACATAACACGAAATGTCTAGTAAGATAATAACAATTTGTTCGAATGAAATAGGAGGATTTTTATGAAACCTGAAGCACCGAGGATTCCTCAAGCAACAACGAAAAGACTTCCTCTATATTATAGATTTTTGCAAAGCTTTCATAATGCAGGACACAAAAGAGTTTCCTCACAAGAGTTAAGCGATGCAATGAAAATTGATTCCGCAACAATACGACGTGATTTTTCTCATTTTGGTGCACTTGGCAAAAAAGGATATGGATATGACGTGCCTAACCTGCTCGAATTTTTTAGAAAAACGTTAGACCAGGATGAAGCGGCAAATGTGGCACTTATAGGGGTTGGTAGTTTAGGAACTGCTTTTCTTAAATATAACTTTCAAAAAAACCACAATACTAAAATTGTCGTTGCTTTTGATACAAAAGCTCCTGTAGAGGGAACAATTATGAGTGATATTCCCGTTTTTCATTCTAG
Organism: Psychrobacillus sp. FSL H8-0483; assembly: GCF_038637725.1. NCBI lineage: Bacteria > Bacillati > Bacillota > Bacilli > Caryophanales > Bacillaceae > Psychrobacillus > Psychrobacillus sp. FSL H8-0483. The sequence goes on along the minus strand of NZ_CP152052.1, from coordinate 3,630,024 downwards.
TGTAATGGTAGAAAAGCTGAAAGAGTACGGAATAGAATTAGTCATTTTTACGTTACCAAGTCGTTCAGCACAAGAAGTGGCAGATCGTTTAACCGGCACGACGGTTAAAGGGATACTAAACTTTACACCAGTGAGGTTAAGCACGTCTGATGCCATTCGTGTACATACTATTGATCTGTCAGTAGAATTACAGACGCTTATTTACTTGATTCGAAACGAAGATACAGAATAATGAAGAAAGCCTTCCACCGCATTGCAAAATCGGTAGAAGGCTTTTCTTTATGGCATTTGCGAATAAGTTTCAAGGAATTTTTGTATGGTATCTCCATAAAATTGGAAAACAGTCACAAATCCGTTTAATAACATATGAGACACAATCGAAGCGAGGATTCGCTTAGTTTTATAATAAATATAAGCGAATATAAATCCCGAGACGGCATATAGTAGGATGTGCGTAAATTCAAAGTGTATAGCCCCAAACGCAATAGCACTTATGGAAGCCGCTACAAAGAAATTTGTTTTTGGTAATAACATACCGAATATAATGCGACGGAAAATCAGCTCTTCTAATATTGGAGCAAAAATGACAATGGAAAAAACCACAAATGGCACACCGCGGGCGATTTCAATAAATTGTGCTGTATTTTGAGACCCAGGCTCCACCCCAAGTGCAAGCTCAATGTTTGCAGCAATGATTTGTCCTAAAAATACTAAGAAGAATCCGATTACTCCCCAGCCAATTGTTTTCGCTAAGCTAAACGGTGCTCCTTTAAGAGGTCGTAAAAATGCTTTATCTTTACGAATAATAAGTAGGGTTATGACTGTACCAATCCCCATACTTAGAAATATCCACCAACCAGCAGCAATGAGTATTGGATTTTCAACATCTAACGAGGTAAAAAATTTGCGAAGTAGCGGTATAAAGAGTGCTCCTGATAGTTGCATCATGCAGTAAACGATTAATATGTATATGGCTGTCTTTTGTTGTTTCATGTATTTTAATACCTCTCCATTTATCTAGTTTCTTTTATTGTAAAGGAAATACAAAATAAAAGAAAAAATATTCTTCTCACTTGCAAAATGTTCTGTAATTAATTATTATTATAAGTGTGTTAGCACTCGAAGAGTAAGAGTGCTAATAATATTAAATTCTACTATTTTAGGGAGGTAGTTTCACTTGTTAAGACCATTAGGTGATCGTATTGTAATCGAATTAATCGAAGCTGAGGAAAAAACAGCATCTGGCATCGTACTTCCAGACTCTGCTAAAGAGAAACCGCAAGAAGGTAAAGTTGTTGCTATAGGAACTGGACGAGTACTTGATAACGGTACACGCGTAGACTTAGATGTGAAAGAAGGAGACCGTATCATCTTCTCTAAATATGCAGGTACAGAAGTGAAATATGAAAACAACGAATTTTTAATTTTACGCGAAAGCGATATTCTAGCTGTAATTGGCTAATAGGCTCATATAAAACGAGATAAAAATTAGGAGGTAACAGTTAACATGGCAAAAGAGATTAAGTTCAGTGAAGACGCTCGTAGTGCAATGCTGCGTGGGGTTGATAAACTTGCAGATGCTGTTAAAGTAACGCTTGGACCAAAAGGACGTAACGTTGTTTTGGAGAAAAAATTCGGTTCACCACTTATTACAAATGACGGTGTTACGATTGCAAAAGATATCGAATTAGAAGATGCATTTGAAAACATGGGTGCAAAATTAGTTGCAGAAGTTGCATCTAAAACAAATGATATCGCTGGTGACGGTACAACAACTGCTACTGTTTTAGCTCAATCTATGATCCGTGAAGGATTGAAAAACGTAACAGCTGGCGCAAATCCTGTAGGAATCCGCAAAGGGATCGATCTTGCAGTTGCAGCAGCAGTAACAGAATTGAAAGCAATTTCTAAACAAATCGAAGGCAAAGAGTCAATTGCTCAAGTTGCTGCTATTTCTTCTGGTGATTCTGAAGTTGGTGAACTAATCGCGGAAGCAATGGAACGCGTTGGGAACGACGGAGTTATCACAATCGAAGAGTCTAAAGGCTTCACTACAGAGCTTGACGTAGTAGAAGGTATGCAATTCGATCGTGGATATGCATCTCCATATATGGTAACAGATTCAGATAAAATGGAAGCTATTTTAGACAATCCATATATCTTAATTACAGATAAAAAAATCTCAAGCATTCAAGAAATTCTTCCTGTACTTGAGCAAGTTGTACAACAAGGTAAACCACTTTTACTAATCTCTGAGGACGTAGAAGGGGAAGCGTTAGCTACTCTAGTTGTAAACAAACTTCGCGGAACATTCAATGCTGTAGCTGTTAAAGCTCCAGGATTCGGAGACCGTCGTAAAGCAATGCTGGAAGATATCGCAATCCTAACTGGCGCTGAAGTAATTACAGAAGACTTAGGATTAGAATTAAAATCTACAGACATTACACAACTTGGACGTGCTTCGAAAGTTGTTGTAACAAAAGACAACACAACAATCGTTGAAGGTAACGGAGATTCAGATCGTATCGCTAGCCGCGTAGGTCAAATCCGTGTGCAATTAGAAGAAACAACTTCTGAATTCGACAAAGAAAAACTACAAGAACGCCTTGCTAAACTTGCTGGTGGTGTAGCAGTAGTGAAAGTTGGAGCAGCAACGGAAACAGAATTGAAAGAACGCAAACTTCGTATTGAAGATGCACTAAACGCAACTCGCGCAGCTGTAGAAGAAGGTATCGTTTCTGGTGGTGGTACTGCACTAGTAAATGTATACAACAAAGTAGCTGAATTAGCTGAAACAAAAGAAGGCGATGTAGCAACTGGTCTAAAAATTGTACTTCGTGCATTAGAAGAGCCAGTTCGTCAAATCGCAAACAATGCGGGTCTTGAAGGCTCCATCGTAGTGGACCGTCTAAAACGCGAAGAAATCGGTATCGGTTTCAACGCAGCGAACGGTACATGGGTAAACATGATTGAAGCAGGAATCGTGGATCCAACGAAAGTAACTCGTTCAGCACTTCAAAACGCTGCATCTGTAGCTGCACTATTCTTAACTACAGAAGCAGTAGTAGCAGACATTCCAGAAAAAGGCGGCGCAGGAATGGGCATGCCTGATATGGGTGGAATGGGCGGCATGATGTAATAAAAATCATAAAGCCTTGATATATAGGGGTTTTTAGGTAGAAGAAAGATAAATGCTCATACATTTGCTCATAGTGAGTAAAAAGATGCTCATTTCATAAACTAAAAGTTCATTTTATTAGAGAAGGTCTTTCATCAGTTTACTGAACTGGTGAGAGGCCTTTTCTTCCATATTGGCTGTCATATGAGCGTAGATATTCATTGTTGTGTTTATGTCTGTATGGCCTAAGCGCTGCTGAATCTCCTTTACTCCCACACCCGCTTCTATCAATATATTATTAGTAAATTTGTCCAATCCAAATCTATTTCTTGTGAGTATAATAACATAAAGCAGTTAACGAAGGGAGGTGAAAACAATATGCGATTTAATTATCCACGTTGGTCGAAGGTGCCATATAATGGAGAGAATAAGCCCCCTCAAAATCCAGAGGAACCTTTAGCTGGTTCCTGGCCGCTCTTTTATCTAAAGCGAGATAACGGCTGGTTTACGGACCTAAAGGGAAACCCGCTGCCACAGGTAACAGACCCAAACACAATTGATTGGCTAGCTGAATTAGAATTAGTAAAACGTACTGCACAAACCCTTACACTAAAACAAAAAAAAATAGCAGTTTATTGGGGAACGGGCGCCGTAACAAAGCAATGGACTCCCATTATTGACCGATTAATTGATACCTATACAGTTTATAGGACAGGCATTCCACCCATCTCTATCTCATCTCCTCGTGCAGCACGTATATTGGCTGCTACGCAAGCTGCCATACAGGACGCTTTAGTTGTTTGTTGGGATGTCAAGTATCGTTATGACGTAGCCCGTCCAGTTCAAATGGGTCCTAACTTCGTACCGTTGCTCTGCACCCCACGCCACCCAACCTATTTATCTGGACATGCAATTGCTTCTGGTGCTGCTGCCACGGTATTAAGTTATTTCTTTCCTGCTGAATCAGACCGTCTACAGCAACTAGCCGAAGAAAATGCCATATCCCGCTTATATGCAGGCGTCCATTTTCCTTCCGATATCAGTGAGGGATTGAGACTAGGCAAGGCAGTAGGTATAGCTGTCATCAACACTCTTAGAAATCAGAGGGATGCATCAGGACAGCCAGTAGACGTTCCATTTACTGAAGATCGAGGCGCACAACTTCCTCCCCCCCCATACAGACAAATTATTCCGTTTGATTTTAAAGATAAATGTCAATCTGCATCAAGAGGAGTTGGCATTTGGATCAAGATAAAAGAATTTTTCTGGTCTTTAATTGGATATAAGCGGAAAAAACTCAATAATATCTAAACGCTTTAAAGACGAACTAGAAAACGAAATGCTTGCTACTGTATAGAATATTTTAAAGCACCTCTAACTAGGTGCTTTTTATTTTACCCCAATCACAATTACACATTCCTGTACATACGCCGCCATTTTTGTTTTTTTTAGCCCCAATATTAGCCCCAAACTAGCCTCATTAACCTGCTTTTAAATGCATTAATTTGCATACTAGTATTAGATAGGAGTACCATCAAATAGTTGATATCACACGTTATTTTGAGAATACCCCAATTTTTAAGATAAAACATGAAATCACATGATAAACTTTATCTGCATGTACCCTTAATTCAAGGTTTTCATGGACTGTATGACATTTAAAAACAGGCCGGTATATCATCCGCACAACAGTTCATCTATGGAATCCATATCGATAATGTAAGAAAGAATTTGACCACTTTTTTAACCACTTTTTTTTGTTATTGCGTATATAGATATGAACAGTATTTATATGAAAACCTTATTTAACTGGGGAATAGAAGATATATTTGTCCTCATTTTTAGACTTGAGTGATGGGCGGAATGAGGTAATTCTTTTTACATCGCTTTCTGTGAAGCTGTGTAATTCACAATTAATTAGTAAAGATATAACCACTTCTCAAAATTAGAGAGGTGGTTATTTTTTATGCTGTTGAAATTTGCTTATCAAGACTTTTTAGCTGACAGAAAGTTTAAGAACATAACCCAGACAAACATTAAGAACTATGAGATGACTTTAGGACAGTTTATCAACTATTGTCTAGAACAAGGTGTCATTAACATTGAAGAGGTTGGTCATCATCATGTACGTAATTATTTACTAGATTGTCAAGAGAGAGGGAATAAACCGAATATGTTTTTACAGATGAACAGATATATCAGATATTAGCTTACTATCGGAGTTTAAGTCGCAAGGAGAAGAGTTATTTTAGTTATCGTGGCTACTTGTTTTTGTAAGAATCATTTTGTATAAGGGAATGAATATGTATTCTTGAAGCGTGATAATACACAGATGACGGATAATTCAATAACACAACTGTTTAACAACTTAGAGACTCATGAATTTTAAAGATGTTCGTGTGTAAGCACATACTTTTAGACATTCTTTTTGCCATAGATTAGCCATGAGTGGTATGACAGCCTTTGCTATACAGAAGATGATGCGCCATAAAAACATCAATGGGACTATGCGATACGTAGCTTAATGGCGAAAAATACTCAATCTGCCCTTACATTTTGTCAATCTTTTCATACTGTATTAGTAGGGACAAATAATAAGGAGTGGATTTTTTGGGTATAAGGCTATCCAACGGTGCGATCATTCCCCTCGCATCAGGAACAACAATCGAAGTGTCTACAAACCAATTTGGTAACACTTTTTTTTCTTCGACGATCGGCTTTGGGGCAAATGGTACTGGTTTTATTAGTGAAGATACGTTTTTTATTAACCCTTCTGCGTTAAGCCCTAACGTAGCTTTTCCTGTCCCGCGCGACGGAACAATCACAGCTGTTTCTGCATTTTATAGCTATTCCGGACCAAGTAATGAAAATAATGAAATCGATTTTGATGTAACTGTAACGGTTCACGCACAAATTTTTGCTGCACCTCCAGGGACCGATACATTTCAGGCACTTCCAGACACATTGATCACATTTGATACAGGCATTACTCGTAACACTCCAGTTGAAACGACTATACCCGGCATTATCAAAGATCTAAGTATACCTATCGTAGAGGGAACCCGTTTATTGACGGTCTTTTTTGCAACATCAACTCGCACTATCCCAACAGCCAATCTTCGTACGGATATTATAGGGTTTGGCAGTGCCGGAATCAATATTGTTTAAAGAGAGTTGGGTATGATAGGCTCGTAACCTTAGTTTCTGCCTTTCAAGACAAATCGTACCCATTTAAGCCGCTGCAACCCTTGATATATAGGGTTTGTATGTAATGTGAAAGTGAAATGCTAACATAGTGGATTATAATTGAGGCTTCTCATTAGTTGTGCAAACTATTGGGAAGCTTCTTTTTTCATTTCTTTTGTCACGGAAGATAGACATTCTTGGTGATTTGATCATCTGAATGGCCGGGTTATCCATGATTTGTTCGAGTCCTACACAAAGGAGGTGACCCTGTTGGTCACCTCTTATTTGTGGTAGGGATGATTAATATTGATGTGATATACTCGATATATCTTTTTAAATAATATTGTTGTCTTAAACCGAATGTTCATATTACTTATAGTTATTGTTTCATCAGAAATTCAAATCACACTTAAACCTTGTATTTAGTATGAATCGATCGATTGCCTCAATAAATATTTATAATATAAAAATTAAGGAGAATTACATGGCCTGGAGTAAATTGAAGCAAAATCTGGAGAGTTTTCTCTGTCCTGCATTACATGGAAGGGTTGAATACCGTGCAACCGGCTACCGTTATTTACCTGATAAAGCAGGACTTTGTTATATTGCGGTAGATAAAAAGAATGTACTCAATATGAGTGATATAACTACCTTAATCAGATGGTATCAGACGGAGTTGGAAATTAAGAATGATTCAGATATCCAAATTCCTATCAGCAATGAGGAAATTGAAACGGTAAGAAAAGAAACCAAGGGGATAGTTCCGGAGGATCGTCTACAAGTAATTGCAAGGGGGAGAAAATTATCAGAATATGCAAAGGAGCTTTTGTCAGCGCAGTCATCGTTAAGTAAATCAAATTTTATCGTTGTAGCTAATAAGTTTTTATCCACTTCTATAGAGGAAAGCATAGAGAGCGATGATATCCTATTGAATATTCTAGCTTTGGTGGACAGACGGGTTGGAAAAAAACGAATTTTAAACATGACCGAGAAGATGAAGTTAAAGCATCCAATTGTGCAGTATTTTTATGAACTACGGCTTAGTACGTTATGATAATAAATAACTCATCACCTGAACATCACTTATTGCGAAAATTTATCGCCATATGATGTGATGTAATCAATGCTCAACAATCCTATAACGGCAGGGATTATAGACCTTAATATACTCTGGAAAAAAACCAGGGGTAACAAATGGGTAACATTTTCTGGGGTATGGGTCTAATATTAGAGGTTTTCCATGAGTTCTTTGAACTTTTGGGAAGCCTCTTTTTTCATATCTTTTGTTACATGTAAATACACATTTTTTGTTGTGTCTTCATCTTTATGTCCTAAACGTTCCATGATTTGTGGAAGACTTACTTCGGCCTGAGCAAAAGAGACGTATGAGTATGATGTAAAGAGTGGGGTGTCAATTCAGTATTTAAACTAGCTTTTTTTATACAGTTGTAAGGCTTCCTCAGAGAAGGGAAACGTTGATGTATCAACGATTTATAAAATCCTGCATAAACGATAAAAAATGAACAAACGCCAATCCCTTATCTACCAAAGGATTGGCATTTTTGGTTACTTCCTAAAATTGTCTTATGTTAACTAGTTTTGTATACTCCATACAATTCTTTACTAGATTTAGAAATCTTACTAATCGAATCATTCTTCGAATAGGAAAACCCTAAATAAATGAGTGGTTTTTCTGCAAGTTATCATTCATTACCTTATCTATAAAGGTTTTTTCATGCTATATCCTATTTTTACGTGTATCTTGGACACATCCCTCTCTAGACTAAAAGCGTAAAAATTGCCATTCCGACAGGATTATTTAAATTTCCTGCATTAAACTCGCCTACACGCATAGGAGCGGAAGGATTGGTAATATTATAAATTTCTACCGTGTCATCACCGTCATTTGATACATAAAGCGTGGTACCCGTAATAACCAATCCGTTAGGAACACTTAAATCTGTTGCACCAAACTGCCCTTGACGTATAGGTGCGATAGGCGTGGAAATATCATAAATTTCTACCGTATCATCACCTTGATTTACTACATAAAGAGTGGTGCCTGTAATCGCCAATCCGCGAGGATTATTTAAATCTCCTGCACCAAACCTCCCTTGACGTACAGGAGCGGTAGGCGTGGTAATATCATAAATTTCTACCGTATCATCACCAAAATTTGCTACATAAAGAGTGGTGCCTGTAATTGCCAACGCATCAGGACCACTTAAATCTGCTGCACCAAACTGCCCTTGACGTACAGGAGCGGTAGGCGTGGTAATATCATAAATTTCTACCGTGTTATCACTAACATTTGATACATAAAGCGTGGTACCTGTAATAACCAATCCGAAAGGTAAACTTAAATCTCCTGTACCAAACTGCCCTTGACGTACAGGAGTGCTAGGAATGGAAATATCATAAATTTCTACCGTGCTATCGCCAAAATTTGATACATAAAGCGTGGTACCTGTAATAACCAATCCTTGAGGATTATTTAAATCTCCTGCACCAAACTGCCCTAGACGTACAGGAGTGGTAGGCGTGGTAATATCATAAATTTCTACCGTGCTATCGCCATCATTTGCTACATAAAGAAATCTCACAGGACGAATACCCATCGATAATACCTCCTTTCTATAGATCTAGTACATAGTATGCCAAGGTAATGGATGCATAGACCATCGTAATAGTGTTGTTCTAATCATCATTGGATCATTTATTTATTCGATGTCGATGATTTTTAAGGTCATTCCACGTCGATCACACGACACATAAGATGAATTCTTTGATCGACATAAAATAAATACAGCATCCATTTTATGAATTATTTTAGTCAAGCATGATGAAGCGCCCTCGCAGAGACAATAAACTTTAATATATATATTGAATTGAATTTTTTAAATCCGGTGTTTGATCCATTTTTATAGATGAAAAACCACTTCTTAGATTAGAAGAGAGGTGGTTTTTCTGTGTTTGACTATGTTAAATTTTGTTGTTGATATATACAAATAAAGCAATAATTTCAAGGTTTTGAGTTAGTTTCACAGTACAATACAGTTCCATTATCCAAGTCGTTTCTTATCAATTTTCCCCAAAGCTGTATATGGTAATTGATGAACGAAGACGATATCCTTTGGTAATTGAAATTTTGCCACTCTTGGACGTAACCAGTCGATCAATGCTTCTTTGTGGAGACTCTCATTTGCACGAGGTTGAATAAATGCTTTCAATGTTTGCCCGTATTTTTCGTCACTAATTCCTATAACGGCCACATCTTCTATGAAAGGATGGTGAATCAATACTTGTTCGACGTCAATTGGGTAAATATTGACTCCTGCTGAAACGACCATATCATCCGTTCTTCCACATAAAAAGTAATATCCATTAGAGTCTCGGTAACCAAGATCGCCGGTTTTGATCCACGGACTTTGACCATTTTTCATGGACCATTTATTTTTAATATAAAATTGCCCAATCTTACCGTCCTCCACTTCTTTATTGTGATGGACTATTTTTATTTGAACACCTTTAATCTCTTTTCCAATTGTGTGGGTGGAGTACTTTAAATCCTGGGGTGTGGCGATTATATTTAAACCGGCTTCTGAAGTACCATACAGATTGTACAAGACATCTCCTAATTTGCGAGAAACCTCTTCGACAAGTTTCGGATTAAGCTTGGCACCGCCAGAAGCGATGCAAACAAGAGATTTTAAATCTTCAACACTCGTTTGTAACATTTTATGTATCATTAACGGTACTACAGTAATAACCTCCACATTGTGTTCACGAATGAGACGACATGCGTTTTCAGCATTAAATCGATCATTTATCACCACTTTTTTTCCTAATGCAATAAATGAAAATAATATCGCAATGCCATAGCCGTGATAGATAGGTGTAGCGATATAGGCAGTATTGTAAGTTAATAGATTTAATCTGTTCAGTAATGTTGAAAATGGATTTAAAAAATTTAATATAGAGGGTTTATGAGTAACCTCTTTAGATTTTCCTGTAGTACCGCTGGTTAGCAGGATAATTTTACTCGTGGAAGACCTTAGGATTTTTTGATTTTTAGCAACAGTTGTATGGAGTAAATTATTTATAGCTGGCAAGGTGTCATGATAACTTAGGATATTTGCTTTACTATATGGTGATTCTTCCATGTAAGCATTTAATTCATAATCATATACTAGTAAGTTAAAATGATGCTCTTCTACTAATTGATTAAATTGCGATTTGCTCATTTCCGAATTGAGTAAATAGATGTCAGCTCCTAGACGAGAAACAGCAAAAATAGATTGAACTAAGGATACGTGGTTTTTACATAAAAAAGCGACTCGATGTCCCTCTTGTATGTTATAACTCTCTTTCAAAACCATAGAGAGCTTTTGACATTGGGCGGATAATTGCTTATAGCTCAAGGTTTCATTCCCATCCACTAACGCGATTTTATCGCCATATGTTCTTTCTGCAATGTTTAACAAAAGCATAATGTTTATACCTTCTTTATATATAGAAGAAATGAATCGATACAGTCCAAACGGAGAGAGTAGGTTGATCTTATGTAATACTTGTAACAGTTTAACGATCATGCATTTTCTCCCTCTCTTTTCTTAACATCTTTGGAATGAAAATCTCCCATAAACCTCGACCAAATAAGGACCCCAACTGTCCGAAAATTAACCACCAGGGCTTGTATATTTTTCTTTTCGTGTACATGGATCTAGCAATAATTTTCGCCACATGGATTGAGCTCATTGCCGGTACATCTTGATAGGAGGCAGTGGGCTCAATCATCGGAGTCCTCACTAATGGCAGGTATATGGATGTGGTCAATATTCCCAGTACATTTAATTCAGGTGTGGAGGATCGAAACCACGTGTCAAAAGCAGATTTAGATGCTTGATATGCAGCCCAATATGGTATTGGGATTAACAATGCGTTTATTGTAGATACGTTGATCACATGACCTTTATTTTTCTCAAGTAAAGGGATAACGGACAATAGTAATTGAACGGGTGCAAAGTAATTGATCGCCATCGTACGAGTAAAATCATGATAACGGTCCAAAGATTTGCTGATGGGGCGATGTATGGATAATCCTGCGTTGCTAACTACGATGTCTATGCCTCCCGGTAGCTGATGAACGAACGCCAATAAACGTTCCATTTCTTCGCTGTTTCTTAGATCAGCACGAAAGACACTGACTTTGGCTTCTCCTTTTTCTAGTTCCTTTTTAATCGTTAAAAGCTGCTCCTCTCGTCTAGCCACTAAGATCATATGTACATTTATGTTTGCTAATAAATATGCTAGCTCTTTTCCTATTCCAGAGCTCGCACCAGTAATAAGGATGGTTTTTCCTTGTAGTTCGCGCCTAAGCTTTTTTTCATTGAAAGCGGTAGAAAGAAATAATATGCCTTCTAAGAAGTTATATTTGTGCATCTTTACAATTCCTTTTCCCTTCTTTATTGTTTGCAGTTCCTAATAAATAAAGAATTTTTAAAATATTACTATTTTCAGTGTAACATTTATATTTCGTATGGGAATGGTCGAAATTGATTTAGCTGTTAACGAAATGGATCATCGAATTCAAATTGTTTCTACCACTTTCTTTAACTACATGTTTGTTATTGGGGAGAATCCGCTTGCTTTCATCGGGATATCTGACGAGCCTCCTCGGCTGAACCTGCGGGGTCTCGTCTGACTCGCTTCACCGCAAATTTATATGCCAAATAACAACAGTAAAATCCTCGAAAAGAGGATATAAATTAATACAGACATGCACCATCCACTTCTTCCTGGGATAGGTTATAGTATTCGGTTAAATACGAACGGAGAAAAGGGAATCACTACTGTTCTAAAATTAAATTTTATTTTGGAGGGATAAAAATGCAAATTTTTTACACCGTCCGCCCCAAGGATACGATAGATCAGATTGCAAGCCGATGGAAGATTCCAGTTGAGTCCCTTATTGCTGCAAATAATTTGAAAGCACCTTACACGATTTATGTTGGTCAGCAACTTTCCGTTCCTCCTGGAGTTGATGTCATACGAGTAAGGCCAGGGGATACTGTTTTTGAAATTGCTCAATTTTTTGGTGTCCCACAATCCGTTATCATCGAAGCAAATCAACTTTTTCCTCCATTTATCATTCAAAGTGGTCAGCTTTTGAAAGTTCCACCAGGCAACCCTTATTACGTTGTTCAACCTGGGGATACACTATTTCAAATTGCTAGTCGTTATAACGTAATAACAAATGGGCAAAGTAAACCTGAGCTGATTAGAGAGGTGAACAACCTTCCGTCCAATACTATATTCCCTGGGATGAGGTTATTCATTCCTTATGCTCCACCTGGGGGGCGAGGTTTAATTGCCTATGTATCTAAGGTAGGAGGAATCTATGATTTATGGTTATATAACCCTACGAATGGGGATAATAGAAAAATTACAAATGGTTTAGGAGAATCCTTTTCGATTCCTTTTTGGTCACCCGACAGTAATAAAATAGCCATTGTAGGAAAAAGTGAGATTCTATATGTTCTACACTTAATGGATGGTACCGTTACACTTATTGATCAATTTAGTGAAGGTTTAGGCATATATATAAGTTGGTCACCGGATAGTCAAAAAATAGCTTATACAAAACAGAATGATATAATCTTGTACAATCTCAACACACATCAATTTCAGAAAATAAACCAACCGGCTGCCACCGATGTCCAATGGTTTCCGAGCGGAACAGAAATACTTTTCCAAGCACCCGATGCGTCAGGAATTAGTCAGCTTTACCGTATGCGAACTGATGGAACAAGCAAAAGGCTAATAACACATAACACTGGTGGACTGCTTAATAATGTACGCCTTTCACCCGATGGATCGTATGTCCTTTATACAACTCCTGGTGCTAGCATCTCTATTATTTATACATTAGAAATTTCCACTGGAAGCATATTTGAAGTAAGGGGCGGACCGCTTGCCAAAAACTATTTTCCAGAATGGTCTCCTAATTCATTGACCATTGCTTATAGTGCGACTGCTTTTGAAGATGTTGGATACTTTTCTCTAATCCGAACAACAGGAAGGCGAGGAGAGGACGACCTGACAAGAGCTGTTTCGAATTGCTTTGCCACTCCTGTTACATGGTCACCAAATGGCAGGGAAATTGCCTATCTTTCGGGATGTTACAACCAAGGAATGGCTAGTGAGATGTGGTTGATTGACCTATTACATCCTGTACCGATTCGATTAATAGAAGGAGCACTCATTACATCCTTGCAGTGGTCACCTATGCCAATTTCACTTATGAAAAAAACTTTTACCAGCCTTGTATACAACGTTCAACTTCAATATCCTTCACATTGGGATAGAGTAACAACCGACAGATATGAAGGACTAGATGGCTTTTTTCAAGTTTCAGCTATTTCTTCAGATGAAACAATTAATGAAGTTTGCCACAATGAAGCATTCCATCAACTATCACCATACGGTTCCGAACCTCGGATTAATAAAGCACAAATTCAACAACAAGAAGCATGTTTTATTTTCCCGTCAGATGACCAACCTTCAGAAATGAGAGGTCAAGCGGCTCTCATTGTGCGGTATCCAAATCCAATTTCAATAGAAGGAAGTACCTACAACTACTTTATTTTGTGGGCAGATCAAAACCACATAAATGAAATTAGTTCTTCCCTTGTTTTTCTATGAGACATATATTATTTCACTACTCCTCGAGGCTTAGAAGTAAACACCACTAAGGTCCACTGGAATGATGTTCCAATGGGTTATAATAGAAGGCATGAGGAAATGTGTAGAAGGAGAAAGGTATATGGAAGATGAAGATTATACAAAGGAAGTAGAACAAGAACTTTACTTTTGGAAGCACAAAATGACCAGACGATCTGGTCGCATTAGCCGTGCAGCCAAGACTGTACAAACAAAGATTAATGGTCTTATTCCAGAAAAATTTCATCAAGTGATGACAGAAAGTATCAGAAACATGGTGAAAGCAACGCTCGTAGGCTCAAATATTACGACGAAAAAACGGTTACCATTAGAACTTAGCCTCTATGAGCGTGACGAATTACTAAAAGAAAAACTTTCTACTTTCAGAAAAACGGCTGTTATGGAAGGCGCTGGAACAGGGGCAGGAGGTATACTGCTTGGGCTTGCTGATTTTCCATTGCTATTATCTATTAAAATGAAATTTCTTTTTGAAGCTGCTGCTGTTTATGGATTCGATACGGACGATTACGAAGAACGGCTCTTCCTCTTGCATATTTTCCTATTAGCCTTTTCGAGTGAGGACAAACGAAAAGATACATTATGTATCATTGAAAACTGGGAAGAACAAAAATATTTAATAGCCGATATGAACTGGCGGGACTTTCAACAGGAATACCGGGAATATATTGATTTAGTGAAAATGTTTCAATTATTACCTGGAATCGGAGCAGTGGTTGGGGCGTTTGCCAATTATAATCTACTAGATCAGCTCGGAGAAACAACAATGAATTCCTACCGGTTACGTTTATTACACTCGGATGAAAAAAGGAGTTAATAGTATATACAAGAAAAAACACCTATTATCAGGTGTCCAGACTGTAGACATATTCGTTTTACAATGAATAGAGATGTATAAGAGAATCAGCGGTGCCTGCCACTTCGCTTTCCGTGGGCTTGGCTTCTGTCTCCTCGTCACTGCAAAGACACTGGACAAATAAAGTTCGGCCAGTGTCTTTCCAGCGGGGTCTTCAGCTCAAGCTATTCCCACAGGAGTCTCCGTGGCGGGCCCTGCCTTTTTTCAAAAGTTGAAAGTGGAAATTTAGACATTAAAGATAATAAAGTTGTTTAAAAAACGCCATTCCTGCTATTCAACAATAGGGCCATTTTATTGAATAAATCTAACCGTTTCTAGAGGAAAAGGTTAGATTGACGAGAGAAATTTTATTCACTCGTATTTTTTTAAAACAATAGCCGCATTATGACCTCCGAAACCAAATGAGTTAGATAGCCCTGTATTTATTTTCACTTGGCGAGCTACCGACGGTACATAATCTAGATCACATAATGGATCAGGATTTTCTAAGTTAATTGTTGGAGGAACTATCTGTTCCTTTATGCTCATTGCTAAAGCAATTGCTTCAACTCCACCAGCTGCCCCTAGCATATGACCAAGCATAGATTTATTTGCTGTTATTGGAATCTGATAAGCTTGCTTTCCAAACAGCTGCTTAATAGCCATAGTTTCAGAGATGTCCCCCACTTTTGTACTTGTTGCATGGGCACTAATAACATTAATTTCTTCAGGAGAAATATTGGCATTTTTTAAAGCTGATCTCATTGCAAGATATGCCCCTTTACCTTCTGGGTGTGTAGCTACCATATGGTGTGCATCTGAACTTGCACCATATCCAATGACTTCTGCATAAATCTTTGCCTTTCTACGTAAAGCATGAGATAAGGATTCAATCGGAAATTACAAATCCAAAAAAGGATCAATTAGAGCTTAGCCCTTCTTTAAAACGGATACTAGCTGAATTAACATATTGTCCGACTATCATTACGGATCGACATTGCCATATTGTGGGCTGGAATCCTGCAGTTGCTCATATTTTATTAGATTTTGAACAAATACCGAATGATCAAAGAAATTTGATTCGTTTAGTGTTCACCAGAAAAGAATTAAGATCATTGGCCGCCAATTGGGAACATTTTGCCAAAGGTTTTCTTGCCATTTTCCGTACCTATTATGGACACTATTTAGGTGATGAATGGTACAACCAATTTATTAAAGAAATGAGTCATTCTCATCCAGAATTCCAAGATTTATGGCTAGAAAGTCAAGTGAGTAAGGCTCCAGAAATGATAATTGAATTCAGACATGCTAAGGTAGGCAAAATGTTGTTTAATTTAACTTCTCTCCAAGTTCAAGGTGATATTGATTTACGGTGCAGTATCTATACACCAGTAGAGGAAACAGATACAGAAAATAAATTAATGCGATTAATGAAGAGGGTTTCCGTTGAAAATTAATAAAGTAATTTCGTTATTTCATTCTAGGGTGTGATAATGGAATAACATATAGATTTAAACGTCTTTATTGTTATATTTTTAAGTTCAGTGAAGTAACTTCCACCAAAAATTAAACAACTATATTTTAACCCCGTCCTTACTTAGATCGGGGTTATGACTGTTTGAGGTATAAAAATTAAAAAACTTTATTGTCACTTTAAAAATACAAAGTTTAATGGAGATGACTCTGTTTCAAAAGGAGAAGCGATAAAAATCATTATGAATTCTCTCACTTATTTTTATGCGGGTTACTATGATGAAAGAGAAAATATGAACCAAACTTTTGATAATATAGGTCTTAAACACCCGTTATATCACCCGATAGAACACGCAGTTGATATGGGAATTATTAAGCCAACTAGTAAGAGCTTTGATGTTGACTCTCCGATTAAAAGAGAAGAAATAGCAGCTTGGTATGTACGTGTTGATCGAGAAGTGACTTATGCAGAGTTGGCAGTTTCAACTTTTCGCCTAGCTCATGAAATATCTGACAAAAGAAATAGCCAAAATTATTAAAGTAGAGACAACTAGGCACTTGTAATGAGGATGTAAAGCGGCCATTTAAAAGCCTCCACCGTATGAGAACTCAAACGTGGAGGCTTTTAATCTGTCCAATTGTTTACAACTGATTGTTTACATGTTATCGATACGGACTGGCATGGCGGTAGTAGTAGAGAGTTTTTCAACTCTTTCATTTACCCCATGCCTTTTTATGTTCTGTACTTTATGATTGCGCAATATATATGAGTTATACGATTTTTTATCTTTCCAAAGATGTATACAAAGGAGCAAAAAAAATGCTATCCAAATTATTTAATAAACGTAAATTACAAATTTACGCACCTGTCACTGGAGTAATACTTACACTGGATCAGGTTCCCGATCCAGTTTTTAGTCAAAAAATGATGGGAGAAGGAATTGCGATAATGCCTATGAACGGTAATATTCATGCTCCTATAGATGGTACTATCACGCTTATTTCAGAAACTAAGCATGCAATCGGCCTTCTCTCAAATGATGGTACAGAAGTTCTCATTCATATTGGTTTGGAAACGGTTTCACTAAAAGGACAAGGCTTTACAGTTACTGTTAATACAGGTGATCGAGTTTCTGTTGGGCAATTACTTATTGAAGTAGATTGGGAGTATATCCGTGAGCATGCGAAAAGCATTATCACACCTATTGTAATTACAAATAGTGCAGAAAAAAACGTTCACCATGAAAGAACAAAAGAATGCCTTATAGGAGAAACAGTGATAATGGTCACTTCACCCAAGTAAATACTGTTTAAAGGGCTTCTATTGAGTTGAAATGCCTGTAGGCGAAGCCGCCTACGTCGCACTTCATTTCTATACGAAGAAACTACAGGGAGGTGGTTAACAGCAAACGGATCGAAAAACAGCAATCATTCTAGATAGGATTCAATTGTTCAAAGAACTAATTTAGCTACATTGCACAACGTATCGAACGTTTAATAAAGGAATTGCTATCATTTTATATCTTTTTAATTGATTACTAGAAAACTATGAATAGGAGTTGAGTAACAATGATGAAATATTTACAAAAGCTCGGGCGTTCTTTAATGCTACCTGTAGCAGTATTACCAGCAGCGGCAATTTTGATGGGTATTGGGTATTGGATTGACCATGATGGTTGGGGGGCAGGGAATGTATTAGCTGCCTTCTTAATTAAAGCTGGAGCCTCGATTATAGACAATATCCCAATTTTATTTGCAGTTGGGGTTGCACTAGGAATGTCTAAAGCTAAAGACGGTTCTGCAGCAATAAGTGGGTTAGTTGCATTTTTAGTAGTCACGACTTTGTTATCATCAGGTTCGGTAGCTATGTATCAAGGGATTGATGTAGCGAATGTTGACCCCGCTTTCGGTAAAATAGGGAATGCGTTTATCGGAATACTTTCAGGGATTGTAGCATCCATTATGTACAATCGATTTAGTCATGTGAAACTACCCGATTTCTTAGCATTCTTTAGTGGAAAACGACTCGTTCCAATTATGTCCGCTGTTTCTATGCTTGTAGTTTCAGGTGTGTTATTCATCATATGGCCTATTTTCTTTGGTTGGTTAGTTTCTTTTGGAGAAACAATAAGTGGGTTAGGAACGGTTGGAGCAGGGTTGTATGGATTCTTTAACCGTTTGTTAATACCAACTGGTTTGCACCATGCTTTAAATAATATATTCTGGTTTGACACCATAGGGATTAATGATATCGGTAAGTTTTTGAATGGAACTGGTGTCAAAGGAGTCACTGGTATGTATCAGGCTGGTTTCTTTCCAATCATGATGTTTGGATTACCAGCAGCAGCTCTTGCAATGTATCATACTGCTAAAACAAATAGAAAAAAACAAATTGCAGCTTTAATGTTAGCAGCTGGATTTGCTTCGTTTTTTACAGGTGTGACAGAGCCTATTGAATTTGTATTTATGTTTTTAGCTCCAGCTCTTTATGTAGTGCATGCTGTATTAACTGGTCTATCTTTGTTCATCGCTGCATCGTTTCAATGGACCGCTGGATTTGGTTTTAGTGCAGGGTTTATAGACTTTTCCTTAAGCTTAGCAAATCCACTCGCTAACCAACCTTATATGTTACTTCTTCAAGGTTTAGTATTTGGAGTCATTTACTATTTCTTATTCCGATACTTAATCGTGAAATTCGACTTGAAAACACCAGGTAGAGGTGACGATGAAGATTATGAAGATCAGGGCGGAGAAACAAGTACTACCGCAGAAAATAAATTCTCTGCTATGGCATCTCAAATTTACGAAGGTTTAGGCGGAGACACTAACGTAGTTTCTGTTGACTTCTGTGCAACTCGTCTACGTGTGGAAGTAAAAAATATGGATTCAGTAGACCAAAAGAAGATCAAGGATACTGGTGTTCCTGGTATTAATGTTGTAGGACCACAAAGTATTCAAGTAATCGTTGGAACAAATGTACAATTTATAGCAGATGAAATTGAAAAAATGCGCAAATAACATTAATTAGTTTTATATACCAGATTGAAAAAGCTGTTTAACAAGGATTATTCCTTCATTAAACAGCTTTTTATATAACTATTGGAGGTTGAATAATGGAAAAAACATTTAAAATTACTACTTCAGAAGGTGTACATGCCAGACCTTCTGCATTATTAGTTTCTGCTGTAACACCATTTATATCAAATGTAGAGCTTATTTATAACGGTAAATCTGCAAACTTAAAATCTATTATGGCTGTAATGACTCAATCTATTCCTACAGGATCAGTTGTAACTATTTCAGCTGAAGGTGCAGATGCAGAAGCATTAATGAGTAAGGTGACTAATGTAATTATTTCTCAGGGGATTGGCGAAGAATGTTAGAAATTAATGGGATCGCTGTTTCTAATGGCATCGCACTTGCAAATGCTTATTGCTTAGTTGAGCCTGCTTTGTCTTTTGAAAAAGTTGAAATTAGTCAGATAAATGCTGAAATAGAAAGATTAAAAGATGCAGTTGCAAAAACAAAGCTAGAGCTAGAAGTAATACGTGAGTCAGCAAGACTCAAGTTTGGAGAAGAGAAAGCAGCAATCTTTTCTGCACATTTGCTAGTATTGGAAGATCCTGAAATGTTTTCAGCAATTGTAGGGAAGATAAAACAACGAGTTAATGCAGAATTTGCTTTAGATGAAGTGTCTACGATGTATATTGACTTGTTTGAGTCGATGGAAAGTGATTATATGAAGGAACGAGCTGCAGATATTCGAGATGTTGCCAAAAGATTACTAGCTCATTTATTACATATAGAGCTTCCAGATTACAGTCGATTATCAACAGAGGTTATTATTGTTGCGGAGGATTTAACGCCTTCTATGACAGCACAATTAGATAAGCAATATGTGAAAGGAATTGTCACAAATATTGGCGGAAGAACCTCTCACTCGGCTATTTTAGCACGTTCAATGGAAATTCCAGCCGTCGTAGGAACAAAAACAGCGACGAAGAATATCAAGCATGGTTCGTCGGTTATTGTTGATGGAAAGAGCGGAAAGATTATTATTGATGCAACAGAAGAAGTGAAGGAATTTTATCTTGCTGCACAAAAGGCTTTTGAACAGGAAGGGGAGTTACTCCATCCGTATATTTCGCTTCCAAGTGTTAGTGCAGATGGTCATCACGTTAAGATTGTTGGTAATATTGGTACGGCAGAAGATATTGATGCTGTTGTCGCAAACGGTGGGGATGGGGTAGGTTTATTTCGTACAGAGTTTTTATATATGGATCGACAAGAACTACCTACTGAGGAAGAGCAGTTTACTGCTTATAAAAAAGTTCTGGAGAAAATGGAAGGTAAACCTACTGTCATTCGTACATTAGATATAGGTGGAGATAAGGAGCTGCCTTATTTAAACCTATCAAATGAAATGAATCCGTTTCTAGGTTATCGAGCAATTCGATTATGCTTGGACCAACAAGATATTTTTCGTACTCAATTACGTGCATTATTAAGAGCAAGTGTATATGGTAATTTAAAGATTATGTTTCCTATGATTGCAACGCTGGATGAATTTAGGTCTGCAAAGGCATTACTGTTGGAAGAACAACAAAAGCTTATAGATATTGAAATTCCTGTTTCTGAAAAAGTGGAAATAGGAATGATGGTTGAAACTCCTTCGGCAGCAATCATTGCAGATTTATTTGCAAAGGAAGCCGATTTCTTATCTGTTGGTACGAACGATTTAATTCAATATACATTCGCGGCAGACCGTATGAATGAAAGAGTTTCCTATTTGTACCAGCCTCACCATCCTGCAATCTTAAGACTCGTTAAAATGGTGATAGATGCAGGGCATAGTAATGGCAAATGGGTAGGAATGTGTGGAGAAATGGCAGGAGATGAGGTAGCCATTCCCATACTGTTAGCACTGGGACTAGATGAATTTTCTATGAATGCATCATCCATTTTAAGTGCACGTTCTCAAATTGCACGATTATCTAAGGAAAAATTAAAACCTCATATGGAGCATATATTAAGTTTAATAACGGCAAGAGAAGTAGAGGAGTATGTAAAAAATAATCTTATTTAAGGACACTAAAGTTAGTTGAAAGAGGACCTTTCATTCTTGACAGGTCTTTTTCTATGTATAGATATATGTGTGAAAAATACGCTGAGTATTTTCCTATCTTGGCTTGCATAATCAAGGATCAAATGCAGATTAATATACTTTTTTATTTGATGATTTCAAAAGTTGAAAGTGGAAATCTGAAGATGTTGTGATCAATCAATGTTTCTCGGAATATCTGATAAAAATAACGGATTGACTATCCCATCTCATCAAGTGAAAAGGCTTTATTTGTCCACTTTTCTGTTTATTGAAGTCAAAAATAAGCGGAAGGCGGCGACTCCTGCGGGACAGCGAGACAGTCCGAGATCCCCGCATGCCGAGGAGGCTCGGCGCTCGCCCACGGAAAGCGCCAGCCTGCAACGGAATCACCTAGATGTTATATTAAAAAGCGAGTTGTTGAACGACTTGTCGTTCAACAACTCGCTAAGAGATGATTAATAATCTTTTTCAGATGCCTCATTATCAGGTTTTTTTTTATTGTAAAACACATTTATACAGTTGGTAAAAGTATACGATTGGTTTCTTTAATATGCTCAGTTAGCAGTTCGATTTTATTCAATACATCAGAACTGTTTTTTTGTTGTTGGTCCAGTGTTGCTTTCACATTCGTCTCTAATTGAACTTGAGTTTGCGTGAATAGATCTAACAAGACTTGGCTAGATGAAGCAGAGATTGCCTGTACGGAATGGTTAATTTCTTCGACTTGACTCATCCAACTGGACAATAATTGGCTAACTTGATCGTTATTAATTGTCTGGATCGTGTTTTGTAAATTTGCATTCAATTCTCCTGAGATACTATTTTTTTCTTCTTCGATCTTACTTAACGCCTCTCTAGTAGAAGTTAGTACGTCTTTCTGGGTAGTAGCGAAAGTTTGTAGAGATTTTTCTGCAAGTTCTGTTTGAAAAGTGTGAAGTGCTTTAAAGCTGTTCACCCATCCATCCAAGATTAAATCTACTGCGTTAGGCATTTGTTTTTTCGTTTCTTCATTACTCATAAAATCTTCCTCCTTTTAATTGTAAACGCAAATTTTTTAGCTATATATGATGCATGCAACTAAGTGCATTGGTACCGTTCTTTACTGCTCCACATCCAAGTCATTTGAGGGCTGTTTGTAAGGAAATAATGGTTGATACAAATTGAAAAACTGATTAATCATATTTTGGTAACTTGCAAGAGAATTTGCCCAAACCTCTAGATACTGTTCACCTGCGGTTGTAATCGAATAAATACGTTTGGCAGGTCCATCAGAGGCTGTATCCCACTCAGATGTAACTTTTCCATCCTTCTCCAGTTGCCGTAAAATCCTATAAAGATTTCCTTGATCCACCGCATTGAACCCAAATTGTGTAATCTTTTGCATCAACTCATAGCCGTGGGAATTCAAGTCCCGAAGATGGAGAAGCATGATTGGAATAAGGAAATTTTTCGGTGTACCTAAATTAGAAATTTTCCCATCATTCATTGTCTCCTTGTTTATATCCACCTGTTATCACCACCAATCAAAAAATGATCATACATGTAATGTACACATATGGACGGAAAAGTGTTCCTACATGTAATTTACACATAAGGTCAAAAGAATATGACTTTGAAATAAAAAATTATAGATTAATAAATTTCTGTGCATAAGTAATAGCACATATTCATACAGTAGTAGAGTCGTTTAATAGGAACGACAAAATAACCACTAAATATAAGTAGGGAGATGAGACTTTTGACAAAACCATTGCCATTTGATCCATTCACTATGTGGAAAACTTTTTATGAACAAACCGAAGCGAACTGGACAAGTGCAATCCATGAAACGTTGAAAAAAGAATCTTTCTCTGAAGGAATGGGAGAGACCTTAAACTATTACCTTCAAGCCCAAGAACTTAAAAATGATACAACTGAATCCTTCCTAAAAAGTGTCAATATGCCAACGCGGAGTGAGGTTGCAGATATTGCATCGCTCATCATTAACGTAGAAAGCAAACTGGATACACTAGACGATAGGTTTGATGAAGAAATGAATCAACTAATAAAAGCTGTTTCCAATCTAGATGAAAAATTAGATAAGATATTGGAGCTTTTAAGTAATTGAATAAAAAAATAAAATTAAACGATTATTGGAGTGTGTGTCTATGTCTTTGAGTCTAGCTCAATTAACAGCATTAAATGCAATAACAAAACCACTTGAAGGTAAAGTCGCAGTGGTAACAGGTGGATCACGTGGTATTGGAGCTACAATAGCTAAAGTCTTAGCAAAGAATGGCGCATACGTTGCAATCAATTATCAAACAAGTATCGACCGTGCAGAGGCTGTCGTAAAGGAAATTGAAGACCAGGGTGGTATTTCATTTGCATTCAAGTCTGATGTATCCAAACCGGACGACGTAAAAAGCCTGATGGAAGAAGTAAAAAATCGTTATGGTAAGATCGATATTCTTATTAATAATGCTGGAATTACAAGAGACCGTACATTCCGTAAACTGTCCAATGAGGAATGGAGCGAGGTTATCGATGTTAACTTAAGTAGTGTGTTCTATACAACTTCTGAAGTCATCAATTATATGTTGGAGCAGGGGTATGGTCGAATTATTAATATAAGTTCAATCATCGGACAAGTAGGAGGATTCGGGCAATCGAACTATGCAGCTTCAAAAGCTGGGATTATCGGTTTAACAAAGTCCTTAGCCTTAGAAACTGCTAAAAATGGAATTACAGTCAATGCTGTGTGTCCTGGGTTTATTGAGACCGAAATGGTAGGAGAAATGCCTGAAAATGTTTTAGAAAATATTATTTCAAAAATACCGATGAAGCGTTTAGGGCAAACAAATGAAATTGCAGAGGCGGTATTATTCCTTATTCAAGCCAACTATATTACAGGTCAGTCGATCAATGTGAATGGCGGCTTATATATGTAACCTGTAATTTTATATATATGACTAGGGGGTTCTCCAAAAGGAGACCCCTCTATAATGTGTTTACTTATGAGGAGGAAAACAATGGGGTATCCTAATAGTAAGGAAATGGATAGTTGGTTAAATACAATGCCGGAAGAGGTTAAAACTAGTTATCAACGCTATCAACGTGTCATGGATGTTCTTACGAAAGAACCTGATCCAATTGTTGGTCAAACCCCAAAAGAAGTTATTTGGACAAAGAATAAAGCGAAACTTTATCGCTATCAACCTCAGATGAAGAAAACGAACAGCATTCCTATTTTAATGATTTATGCATTGATTAATAAGCCGTATATACTGGACTTATCTCCTGGTAATAGTTTAATTGAACATTTGACCAATCAAGGTCACGACGTTTATTTACTTGATTGGGGAACTGCCGGTTATGAAGATAGACATATGAAGTTAGATCATTATATTTTAGATTACATTCCGCGAGCTGTTAAGAAAGTGTTGAAAACGTCTGATGCAGCTGAAATCAGTTTGTTTGGTTATTGTATGGGTGGGACGATGACTTCCATTTTTGCTGCCCTACATCCAGAGTTACCGATTCGTAATTTGGTATGCATGACAAGCCCTTTTGATTTTTCAGATGCAGGATTATATACAAACTGGTTAGATGAACGTTACTTTAATCTTGATAAGTTGGTTGATACACTTGGGATAATTCCACCTGATATGATCGATTTTGGAAACAAATTGTTAAATCCAATCGGTAATTTCTACGGACCATATATTAGTCTAGCTGATCGAGTGGATAATGAGAACTTCGTTAACAATTGGAAATTTATGCAAAAATGGCTATCCGATGGAATCCCTTTCCCTGGCGAAGCATATCGACAATGGATAGGTGAATTTTATCAACACAATAAATTAATCAATGACGAGCTTTATATAAGAGGTCGGAAGGTTGAGTTAAGCAAAATAACAGCAAACCTTTTAAATATTGCTGGTAAGAAGGATGTCATTGCTGCTCCCAAACAAGTAGAAGCGCTTAACACCAAAGTTTCCAGTAAGAATAAGACATATCATTTGGCGAACACGGGGCATGTTTCCATTGTAACAGGCCGTACAGCAGTTAATGAAATTCATCCTTTGATTGATAAATGGCTAACGGAAAATTCACATTAATTTTATTCCACAAAGGGTTTATCCCATTTGACTCTATTTCAAAATGATGCTATATTGGAAATATTCTAATTAAAGGTGTGGTGAAGTATGTCAGAAGTAGGTATGAACTAATACTATTTAGTTTAATAAGGCTTTGAATAACTGGTTTTATTCCAGTTTATTAAGATTGCCTTGTTTCGCAGTGTTTCATCACATTGCGAATACCTACCTTAAGACTGCTTCCTTTTCCATATATTCGTTTAACATTATGTGTTGACGAAGAGCGTGGCGGGATTTGTCCTGTCACGCTCTTTTTCATTCTCTATGACCACATACTTATGTTGACGATAAAAATGCCTTGTGACGAACAAGGCTTATGCCCACAGGAGCTTTCTACCCATTTTACGGTTTCCATTTTTTATCCGTCAAATGGAAAGGTAGGAGGAATCTTTGTGGGCATTTTTTTTCATTATTGAAGGAGGATTACACATGAATACAATGACATATGAAAAATTACAATATAACGAACTAAAAGAAATGGTGAAATCCCATTGTGTCAGTAGTTTAGGAAAAGACTTACTTGATAAACTACAACCAAGCACAAATAGTAAGGTTGTTAAAAATAGACTAAATGAGACATCCGAGGCAAGAAGTTTATTGGATGCAGAAAGTCATCTGCCACTTAAAGGTATTTCAAATATAAGCCATCAGATGGAGAAGCTAGAAAAAGGAATGATTCTCGGTCCATCCGAGTTAGTAGCTATATCTGATTTCTTAAGAGGCTGTAGAGTAATAAAGAAATTTATGATGGGGAAAGAATTTTTTGCTCCTGTCTTACATTCCTATGCTTATTCGATGATGGAATTTCAAAGTATTGAAGAAGAAATTAATCACTCCATTAGAGGTAATAGAGTGGATTCGGAAGCTAGTAAAGAGCTAAAGCGAATTCGAAATCATATTGCGAAGACAGAAGAAAAAATAGAAGAACGATTAAATAAATTTTTGAAGAGTAGTGCCAATAAGGAATATATTCAAGAATTCTTTATTAGTAAAAAAGATGACCGTTTTACGGTTCCTATAAAAGCCTCTTATAAAAATCAAGTTGCTGGAACGATTATTGAAGTCTCTTCTAAAGGGTCCACTGTATTTATTGAACCAGCTGCAATTTCAAAGTTCAATGCGGAATTAGCAACTTTGAAAGCAGAAGAATCGATGGAGGAGTATCAAATTCTAGCCACTCTTTCAGGTAGTATTCTCGAGGAAACGAGACAAATCAACATCAATATTGAAATAATTGGGCAGTATGACATGATCTTTGCAAAAGCAAAGTTTAGTAAAAGGATAGATGGTATTGAGCCAAAGCTAAATAATCATGGCTATATCCAATTGAAAAATTGTAAGCATCCTCTTTTGTCAGGAAATATTGTGCCATTAGACTTTGAGATCGGAAAAGACTATCGTAGTTTAATTATTACGGGACCTAATGCTGGTGGTAAAACGGTGGTACTGAAAACAATTGGAATACTAACACTAGCCGTCATGTCAGGTTTTCATATTGCAGCCGATCAAGGTACGGAAATAGCAGTTTTTGATAACCTATTTGTTGATATTGGAGACAATCAAAGCATTGAAAATTCACTCAGTACTTTTTCCTCTCATATGAAAAATATCTCAGAAATTATGAGTGCATCATCGAATAACACACTTCTTCTTTTCGATGAAATCGGAAGTGGTACTGAACCCAACGAAGGCGCTGCTCTAGCTATTGCCATCCTCGAAGAATTTTATCAAATGGGATGTATAACAGTTGCGACAACTCATTACGGGGAGATTAAACGTTACTCCGAAATTCATAGTGATTTTATGAATGCTGCTATGCAATTCAACAGTGAAGTATTAGAACCAATGTATAAATTATTAATCGGTAAGTCAGGAGACAGTAATGCACTTTGGATTTCTAAAAAAATGAATTTACGTGATAAGGTACTGCAAAAAGCACAACATTATATAGACAACAAGAATTATGACTTAGACCGTGTAAAAGAAAGTAAGATAAAAAGGCTAATACAGAATACTCATAAAGAAGAAGCAACTTATGAATTCGAAGTGGGAGACAGAGTAAAACTCTTAGAACAAAATGATTTTGGAATTGTATATGAGAAAAAAGATAACCTCCATAATGTTTTAGTATTCTATAAAGAAGAAATGGTAAAAGTGAATGCAAAAAGGTTGAAACTAGAAGGAAAAGCAACCGATTTATATCCAGAAGGATACGACTTGAATTCTTTATTTATAAGTTATAAAGAACGAAAATTTCAACATGACATGGATAGAGGATCAAAAAAAGCATTGAAACTAGTTTCGAGAGATATAAAGAAAAGGCTTAGTGAATAGTGTATTTGTTATAATTTAGCACTATTGCTGGGGTTGAGTATATCCAAGGAATTTTGGGGAAAGAATAAGTATTGAAAATGAAAAAGGAGGTAGCTTCAATGAATGCACAACGAGCAGAAGAAATTGTTTTTTCAACAGATATGATTAATGTAACCTATAATGGAGAAAATATTTATATTGAGCACGTGGATAAAGATAAGGGATTAGCGACTATCCATTCCCTTGATGAACCAACTAATAAACAAAGTGTTTCAGTAACAAGCTTATATGAACAGTAATTTAGTCATGAATTTTCCTCTTAAATAGAAACATTTAATATTGCGCCTCATTGTTAGAGACAAACTAACATTAGAGGTGCAATTTTTTATGATTTCTAAATCAGAAAATTATGGTAAAAAAAGATAGATATCTATTATCTAGTAATATATAATTATCTTGATAGGACAGGCATTTGTCCTATTCGAAAAAGGCAAATTCATTGAAAGATGAAGACGCAAAGTCTCAGACCTAACGCCGAATGGTTATGGTGGCTGGACTGCCGAAGAATATGAATGATAACTAAAAAAGGTTTAATTCACCATTCTTCCTTGTATTTCTATTTTAAATAGGAGAGAGGAGTTTTTTTTATGTCCATTTTTAAAGAGTTTCGAAACGGTGTATTGACACCATTGGTTGTGGCATTCTTGGTGCTTGTTGTAGGAGTCAATCCTTCATTTGCGGATACGAATGATGCTTCAACTTTAGTTGTGGAAGGTGCAGTAGTAGAATCCGAGGTTACTGAAGAAGAATCAATAGTAACGGAAGAAACAGAAGAAGTAGAAGAACCTGTATTATTACCAGGAGATTTTTTCTATTTTCTTAAAACACTACAGGAAAGTGTGCAGTTGGCTTTCACATTCGATGAAATGAAAGAAGCAGAGTTACTAGGAGCATTAGCTGAAGAACGAATTCTTGAAGCAACGGCATTATTTGAGCAAGGCGATGAAGAGAAAGCAATCGAAACACTTCAATTAGCGATTGATCAACAAAATGAAGCGTTATCTAAGTACGAAGAAACAGACTCTACTGAAGTAGTTTCGGATGAAGATAGTACTACGAATGAAGAAGGTACGGAAGAAGCAGTTCCAACCGAAGAAGATGGTACAACGGAGGAAGACGTTGCCATAGAAGACGAGCAGGAAGAAGATTCTATATATACTGAACTTGAAATAAAATTCTCATCAAATCTTCTTGCTTTACAAGCTGCTTTCGAAAAAGTAGAAAATCCTAAAGCAAAGGAAGCACTTGCGAAAAATGTTTTAAAAGCTCAGGAAAGATTGGTTAAAAAGATTGAGAAGAAGTTAGCGAAAATGGATAAAAAGTCAAATGAAGAAACAATAGAAAATGAAACTACCCAACCTGTAGAACCGATCAAAGAAGGAGAGTCTGATGCTACAGTTTCTGAAGAAGAAAAACCAACAGAAACAGCGACTGAAGTAGTTCAAGAACAGGGAAATGTGGTAAACGAAGACTCGACTAAAAAAGGTGAAACTGCTTCAACAGTAGTACTACCTAAAGTCAAAGAAATTAAGACACCTGTTACACCAAAAGTACATCCAGCAGTAAAAGTGGAAGATAAGAAAGAAGACGCGGAAGTAAAACAAAAAGAAGTAGCTAAAGCGGAAGAAAAGAAACAAAGAGCAGAAGCAAAACAAAAAGAAGCAGTAGCTAAAGCGGAAGAAAAGAAACAAAAAGCGGAAGCAAAACAAAAAGAAGCAGAAGCTAAAGCAGAAGAAAAGAAACAAAGAGCGGAAGAGAAACAAAAAGAAGCAGCAGCTGAAGCAGAAGAATCGACTAAAAAGACTGAAGAAAAGAAACAAGAAGCGGAAGCAAAACAAAAAGAAGCAGCGGTTAAAGCGGAAGAATCAGCCAAAAAGGCTGAAGTAAAACAGCAAGAAGCCGAGAACAAACAACAAGGAAATAAAGACAAAGAGAAATCTAATAATGGGAAAAAGGACAAGGAGGAATAAATTCCTCTAACAAACACGATTATAAGTGAATAACGGACTGTATGATGCAATCCATCAGCATAAAAAGAGTCAAACTTTGATATAATATGAAGGTTTGATTCTTTTATTTTTGCTAAAAAACCTGTAATGTAAGATAATTCGTATGTAGGTTTAAAAGGGAAGTTTGAAGATATTATTTTAGGAGGAGATTGGAATGGAAGAGAATTTGGAGAAAATTGAAGTTGGTGCAATCATTACAGTGCTAGATGAAAACGACCAGGAGCAAGAAATGGAAGTGCTAGGATTGTTAACTGTCGATGGAGATGAATATGCTGCTGTCGGTTTTGTAGAGGATATACAAGGAGAGTCAGAAGAAGATATTGATGTATTCTTTTTCCGAGTGGAAAACGATGGAGAATTATCTTTTATAGAGAGTGACGAGGAATTTGAGAAGGTTTCTGGAGCTTTTAATGAAGCAGGAGAAGCGTAATAAGCGATAGAAAAGAGAGGGGGAATTATTCTCCTCTCTTTTTCATATAGAATTAGGACGATAAGATGAAAAAAGTACGGAATAGTAAGTTTTATCGTCAAACTATGTTAGAATGAGCACAATAAAAAAGATGGGGAGAGGTAAAATGTTTAAAAAAATATTGAAACAAATCAAGCAACTTTCCCAAGGTAGCAGCGAGCGAAGACATGGTCATTATCGTCGAAGTAGCAGTAGTGACCGACGAGGAAGTTATTACAAACGTAGTAGCAGTAGCAGCAGAAAAAGTTATAAGCGATCACCACTGAGTGGAAGTAACTACTACAAACGCAAGGGGAGAAGTAGCAGTTAATCCTAATGTAGCCTTTCGTCTGCTTGAAGTGCAGCTTGAACATCAGCTGAAATTTCGCTAATAGTTGAATAAGATTCCTTCACTTGTAGGAGTCTTTTCAGCAAATGAACGGTTTCTTTTTTTATCGTAAGCTCTTCCGTCCAAGGGAGAGCTTTTTTATTTTTGGAAGGGTAAGTTGTATAGAGTAAATATAATAGGATTTCTCCTAAATCGTAGTGGTCCTGCTGTTTCATCTCGTAGGAACTTGCTGAATCCATGGAGATTCCCTGCTTCGACAAACCAAAGTCAATCAAAAAAGGTTGGCCGTCTTTTAGTAAAATATTTGGGATACGTAAGTCCCCATGGTAAATATCCTTGCTGTGCAGATAGTCGATTAATTTCAGGAGATCAGCAATAAGTTGTAAAGACTCTTTCTCATTAAAAGATACCCTCTTAAGAAATATTAAGTCTTCCAGATTGTCTCCTTCTATGAAATTCATGACATAAAACAAATACGCGTTATTGAAAAAAGTATCCATTAATACTGGCATATTTTTATGATTTGTCGAACGCAAAACAGCTATTTCATTTTCAAACAAAGCAACCTCTTTTTTGTTGTGATGCTTACTTGGACGAAGCTGTTTCAGCCCTCTGATTTCGTTCGTCTTTAAATCCTTACAGCGGTAAAAAATACCGTAGCTTCCGGTTCCGATCACCCTTAAAACCTCGTATCGATCGTTCAGAACTTTTCCTTCTTTAATAGGTACATCTACAAAAAACTGATAAATTTTTCGAATAGAACGCAAAATAGAAACTTTTCTCACCTCGTTTTTATTCTAATAGTAACAGAAGTAAGTAACTTAAAAACCATCTCCAATACTTCCGTCATCTGCTTTTTGTTTCTTTAAAAGTTTTTACCAATCGTTATGAGAAGAAAAAAGGCATGTTCCCTCTACATTAAACATAATATTTATAGAACTGTTTACAATTTCCAATAGAAAGGGTGGAGAGTAATATTCTAATACACATTGTAAAAGGAAGGTATCCCTAGGCGCCAAAGGGGATTTTCATAGAGTATTAAATATAGATGAAACTAGAGTTCGTAATTTAAAGCATTTACTGTACCACACAAGTACTATTAACTTAGGGGGATTATTTTGGTTATTTTAAAGA
Organism: Psychrobacillus sp. FSL H8-0483; assembly: GCF_038637725.1. Classification (NCBI taxonomy): domain Bacteria; kingdom Bacillati; phylum Bacillota; class Bacilli; order Caryophanales; family Bacillaceae; genus Psychrobacillus; species Psychrobacillus sp. FSL H8-0483. Next base: position 3,598,116 of record NZ_CP152052.1, on the reverse strand, counting down.
AATTTGGTATTGTTTTAACCTCTTCTGCTTTATCTTTTGGAATGTTTGCTTCTATTGCTAATGCAAATACTTCAACCACAGTGATGGAGCAACCTGAAAAAGTGCAAATTCAAATGGTTTCTAAAGAAACAGTTTTCACCAAAGCCGATTTAATTAAGAAGCTTAAATCTTTGTTTCCTAATAAGTTTGACCAATTATCGAATAGTGATTTTCAAATGGGCGGAGGTTACACTTACCCTAACGATGACACGGTACGTTATGATTTATATTTTTCTAAGACAATTAATGGAAAGCAATTAAACGGTAATGTTGTATTTGTCGGTAAAGATTTAGAAATCGAGCACTTTTCTTTTCAACCTCTAAATCAAAAAGAGGCTTTATTTCCTGCAAAGGTTTCAAAAGATGAAGCAATGGATATTGCAAAAGGTTTCATGAAAAAAATTGTTGACGGGGAAGAATATCAATTAGAATCAAATAATCCCCTCTATTATTATTCGAAACAAATATTAACAGAACCAGTCCGTTACTCATTTTCTTTTACTCGTACGAAAAATAAAGTATCCATTGCGGAGCAAAGAGTAGAGGTAACTGTCCTTGGCAATGGTGAAATTGTGGGTTTATATATGAATCCTGTGAAGAAAAACTCGTCCACTTTTGAGGATATTAAAAAAATAAAAGAGAGTAAAGTAATATTAGATAAAGTAAAGGAAAACCTTACTGTTGATTTACAATATCAAATAGAAACAGATTACCAAACGGGTGAGCAACGTATTCAGCTTGTCTATCTGCCAACAACAAAATTGATGGGAGTTCAAGCAATTTCAGGGAAGTGGTTAACAGCAAATGGGTATACAACCGTCTTTCCTGAAAAGAGAAAAATTGAAAAGATAACAGCTAAACCACTACCGTCCAAAAATAATGGAGTTACTGTAGAAGAAGCTAAGAAAATTGCAGAAAAATTTCTTAAACCAAAATCTGATAAATTTAAATTAAACATTCATTCTGTAGAAGAAGTAGAAAATTTTAGTGGCCAGGAAGTAATTCGTATCGGATATATGGTTAACTATGGGAACGGTGGATCTGGGGCGAGCTTGGAAATAAATAAACTTACGGGCGAGATTATTCAATACTATGATGTAATGAACCAGCTTCTAAATCCACTAGGGGAGAATCCAAAACAAGAGTCCTCTCTTACTCAAAAGGAGGCCCTCGCTCAAGCGCTTAAATATGTAAAACAATATGTTCCTTCTTATCTACACAATTATGCGATGCCTGTAGAAGACGCTTATTTTGATGAGTATTCAGGTAGTTATAATCTTACTTTTCCAAGAGTCGTGAACGGCATTATGGTATTAGGCGATCAAATAAATGTAGGTATTGCAGCTGATGGTTCTTTAAACAGTCTGTATGTCAATTATCAAGAGGTAGAAAAATGGCCATCAAGTGATAAGGTCATTTCTGAGGCTGACGCAAAAGCTATCTTGAAAAATTCACTAAGTTTAAAATTGCAATATATGAAACAGGACATAAAAGATCAACATTATGATTTAGTCTATTTACCTGTATTTAACGAGAATATTTTTGCCTCTTTAGATGCCAACACAGGCAAATGGAATAGCTTGTATCCAGAGACAAATCCAATTGTGATTAAACATCCTTGGGCAGAAGAAGAACTGAATTACCTCATTAGTGCTAAAATCTTAGAACCTAAAGATAACAAAGCCTTTAATGGAGATGCTAGTGTTTCAAAAGGAGAAGCAATAAAAGTTATTATGAGTTCCCTTACTTATTTTTATGAAGGTATGTATAATGATCAAAATGAAAACATGAACCAAACTTTTGAGAATATAGATCCTAAACACCCGTCGTATCAAGTAATTGAACGAGCGGTCGAAGCAGGCATTATTAAACCAGATAAGAAGACCTTCGATTTAGAATCTCCAGTAACAAAAGAGGAACTAGCAGCTTGGTATATACGCGTTCTAGGACTTGAGCAAGCGGCGAAACATAGTAGTATCTATAAACTAGACTTTGCGGACGCAAATAAAGTTCAAAAAGAGTACACTGGCTATGTTGCAATCGCAAACTCAATGGGAATATTAACAACTGAGCAAAATCAATTTAACCCAGCTCGAGAAGTATCCTATGCAGATTTGGCCGTTTCGATTATTCCACTAGCCCACGCGATTGCTGATAAAGGATATGGCTTGAGGTATTAACCTATAACAACTTGTTCCCATATAAAAACTCCTCCACTGTGTGTACGCACAAAGTGGAGGAGTTTTCTTTATCGTATGTAAAACTGAAATTTAAAATGTTATTAATAAGTATTTATGGGATAATTAAGTAATCAAAAAACGTGTTTATGTGGAGGTAGAATGAGAATATTTGTGGGTTCGTTATCAATCTTCTTTGGAATTTTCTTCACAGCTTTATCAGTAGATTCTTTTGGCACAGTAGGAAATTTGCTCATGCATGGCTATGGGTATGTTCTTATAATATTGGGTGCTCTCGTTCTTAGTAACAGGAAAAATAAAAAGGCAAGTGCATATGCAAGGCCGATGGGAATAGCAATTGCTATGATTTTATTTGGGATTGCATTGATACTAAAGACGCTGCTAGTACCTTCTAGTGATGGGGGAAGATCATTTGGAATATTTCATATAACTTTGGGTGTGATTATAGCATTAGTAGATTATCTTGAAGAACGATGATAGAAGCTAACACTTATAAATAGTGTTAGGGTCAGTTTTTTTTCTTGTGCAGGAAGCAAATTATTATACTTTATTATTTGGTGGGGTTAGCATATGTATGTAGGATTATATAGTAAGGAGAGAGATACATATGCAAAATATTTATGGTAAGACTGCACTAATAACTGGAGCAGGTCGAGGGATAGGACGAGCAACAGCGATAGCATTTGCAAAAGAAGGTATTCATGTTGGATTGTTGGGAAGAACGATGGAAAATTTAGAAGCAGTAGCTGCTGAGTTAAAAGAATTTGGTGTAAAGGTTTCATTAGCTACTGCAGATGTTTCCAATATGGAGTCCGTGAATGTTGCTGTTAATAAAATTCGCGGGGAGCTTGGTTCAATTGAGATTTTAGTGAACAACGCTGGTATATCTAAGTTCGGTCACTTTCTTGAGGTGGATCCAGAAGATTGGACGAAAATTATTCAAGTAAACGTCATGGGTGTTTATTATGTAACGAGAGCGGTATTACCTGAAATGATCGAACGAAAAGCGGGAGACATCATCAATATTTCATCTACTGCAGGTCAAAAAGGTGCTCCTGTAACGAGCGCGTATAGTGCGTCAAAAGCCGCTGTTATCGCATTGAGTGAGTCATTAATGCTCGAAGTAAGAAAGCAAAATATCCGTGTTAGCACGTTAACTCCAAGCACGGTTGCTACCGATATGGCGGTAGAATTAAAACTAACGGATGGCAATCCAGAAAAAGTAATGCAGCCGGAAGATATTGCAGACTTTATGGTTGCTCAGCTTAAAATGAATCCACGCATTCTGCTTAAATCAGCGGGATTATGGTCGACAAATCCTTAACGATAGACAAAAAACAAGGCTACCTCCTTTTTTATGAGAGTTAGCCTTGTTTTTTATTGGTGCTAATTGAAGTAATGAATGAATTTTTATAGAATGCTCCATAACATTAAATAGAGGGTGGATACGAATTTTTTATGTATAGACCAAAGCTTGAGTGTCAAACTAATTAGTAAAGAAAGGATGAATAATAAAATGGAAGAAAGTAAAATAGCACACCTCGATGTTGAGCAGCTGCAAGAACTGAAGGAACTGGAGGACAGACTTGGGGTTACGCTCATTGCTTATGACATATCTATTAATAGTAGTTCAAGTGAAGTTTCAAATTAATTAGATGGGCACTAATGGGGCTGTCCCTAAAGTCATACATTGACTGAGGGATGGTCCCTTTTCCAATGTATTGATTTCCGTTCCAGACGGACGCTTTCCGCGGGCATGGCTTCAGTCTCCTCGTCGCTTTCGCTCCTGCGGGGCCTTCAGCTCATGCTATTCCCGCTGGAGTCGCCGTCTTTCACTACAATCAATTGCCTACAAAAAATAGTAGTTTTAAAAAAAGTATACAAAAACCAGGTGTAGAAAAAGACTCGTTTTTCTACACCTGCTTCATTTTATGGGCTTATTGGACAGCCCCATTTTAATTTGGGCACTGTTAAACAATCATGTTGTTATGGATGGAAATCCGCTCGATTTCCACGGATGAACTGCCTATGCTCCTCGGCTGCAGCGGTGTCTTGGCACCCGTTATTCCATAGGAGTCTCGCGGATTTTCTTCACAAAATAGACTTTCCTAAATAGAAGGCACTGAAAAACTAGAAATTAGTATTTTTGTAGTAACTATTAGCAGTATTTAATTTAAGAGAATTTAGCGCGACGCATGAGATTCCGCGGAAAGCGAATCATTAAATAGACTAAGAGAATCTCTATACTAATGTGTACTTAATTGACATAAGAATATTAGTAAAGAAAATTCATTTTACTGGGTGAGGGATGATAGTTTATGGAGCGAAATAATACGCTGGACTATGCAAAGAGTTTAGATGAACAGGATATTTTAAAAAAGTATCGGAACGAATTTTATGTGCAGCCGGGTGTTATTTATATGGATGGTAATTCGTTAGGATTATTGTCAAAGAGAGCAGAAACTACTCTGTTGACAATGCTGGAGTCATGGAAGTCATATGGTATCGATGGTTGGACGAAAGGAGAGCATCCTTGGTTTTATTTTTCCGAAAAGTTGAGTGAAATGTGTGCACCACTTGTGGGTGCGACAAAAGAAGAAGTCATAATTACTGGCTCTACCACATCGAACCTACATCAGTTAATTGCTAGTTTCTATAAACCAAAAGGAACACGAACGAAAATATTGGCAGATGAATTGAATTTCCCCTCTGATTTGTATGCGATTAATAGTCAGTTAGTATTGCATGGGTATGATCCCGAAGAACATTTGAAACTTGTCAAAAGTAGAGACGGAGAAACGTTAGACGAGAAAGATATTATTGAAGCAATGACAGATGATATTGCACTTATTGTATTACCTGGTGTTCAATATCGCAGCGGACAAGTTTTAGATATGGAATTGCTAACAGAAGAGGCGCATAAACGAAATATTTTTATAGGTTTTGATCTGTGTCATTCTATTGGTTCCGTACCGCATAAGTTACAGGAGTGGGATGTAGATTTTGCTTTTTGGTGTAACTATAAACATTTAAATGGAGGTCCAGGAGCTGTTGCGGGTTTATATGTAAATAGCAAGCATTTTGGACAACGACCTGGCCTTTCAGGTTGGTTTGGTTCGGATAAGGAAAAGCAATTTGATTTGTCTATTCACATGACACCAGCATCTAATGCGGGGGCTTATCAGATTGGTACACCACATATTTTAAGCGCTGCGCCATTATACGGATCACTGCAAATATTTGCGGAAGCTGGGATAGATCAAATTCGTGATAAATCCTTAAGACTGACAGATTATATGATGTTCTTAATAGAAGAAGAGCTGAGTGACTATCTTTTTACAATTGGAAATCCAGGTGAAAAGGATCGTCGCGGGGGGCATATTTATATTGTGCATAAAGAGGCTGCTCGTATTTGTAAGGCGTTAAAAGAACTTCATGTCATTCCTGATTTTCGCTCGCCGAATGGTATTCGTTTAGCGCCGGTTGCCCTTTATAACACCTTTGAAGATGTATGGAATACTATTCAAATTCTAAAAGAGATTATGCAAGAGCAAGCATATCTGAAGTATGAAAACAAGCGAGACGTCATTGCATAAAATAGGAGGGGTTACTTGATGGAGTCTAGTTCGAAATCGGATGAAAAATTAAAAAGCGAAAAAGGAATCTATACAGATTTCCGAAATGATATGACATATGGTGAGTATCTGTGTCTAGACGATATTTTATCTAGTCAAAAACGTTTATCTGGACATCACGATGAAATGCTTTTCATTATTATTCACCAAGTAAGTGAGCTATGGTTGAAGCTTATACTTCACGAACTATCTAGTGCGATTCAAGCAATACAATCAAATAAAATGCAAGCGGCTTTTAAAATGCTTGCACGTGTTACGAAAATCCAAACACAGATTATTCAAGCATGGGATGTGTTATCCACATTGACACCTGCTGAATATTTAGAGTTTCGAGACAAGCTGGGAAAAGCATCTGGTTTTCAATCTTTTCAATACCGACAAATTGAATTTGCCCTCGGTTTTAAAACGAAACATATTCTTAAAATCTATGAGAAGGACGTAGTACTACATGAGCAATTAACAAAAGCATTCCTTGCACCAAGTATTTACGATGTAGCGATACAAGCATTAGCAAGAGCAGGGTTTGCTCTTAACACGGAAGTAGTGAAGCGTGATTATTCGATAACATATGGTGGAGATGAGAGCGTTGCGGAAGCATGGAAGGAAGTATATCGAAATGTCGATCAATATTGGGACTTATATCAATTAGCAGAAAAGTTAGTGGATGTAGAGGATTGGCTCCAGCAATGGCGATTCCGACATATGAAAACAGTTGAACGTATTATTGGCTTTAAAGTTGGGACAGGTGGCTCATCAGGAGTTAATTATTTGCGCAAAGTCCTCGATCATCGTTTTTTTCCAGAGCTATGGGATTTACGAACAACTTTATAGAGGTGAATAGATGGAAAAACAATGGATCGATATATCGCAACCTTTATCCAATAAAATCGGTACTTGGCCAGGCGATACAGCCTTTCAATTTGACATAGCATTTTCAAAAGAACAGACTGGTTCTGTTAATATCGGTCGGATCATGACAAGTGTGCATACCGGAACCCATGCGGATGCCCCGTTCCATTTTGATAATGACGGACCGACGATTGACATGCTCGACGTAAATATTTATATTGGCCGTGCTAGAGTATTTGATGTAATAGGAGTTAATGAAATCGGACGGAAAGAACTAGAAAGATTTGAGTTAGATGGCGTGGAGCGTTTATTATTAAAAACTGCTGCTAATGTTTGTGTGGAGCAGTTTCCTAGTCACATTCCCGTGCTGAAAGAAAATATAGGTGCTTTCTTGCAGGAAAAGGGTATTTTCTTAATCGGAGTGGATCGTCCTTCCGTTGATTCTCTCGATAATAAAGACTTACCTGCCCATTATGCACTCTATCATCACGGCGTCCATATTCTAGAAAATTTATTACTCCAAGATGTGGAACCTGGCGATTATGAATTGATTGCCCTGCCGTTAAAGATTCAAGGAGCAGATGGCAGTCCAGTGCGAGCTGTACTTAGAAAGATTACTGGGGCTGTCCAATAAGCCCATAAATTGAAGCAGGTGTAGAAAAAAGAGTCTTTTTCTACACCTGTTTTTTGTATACTTTTTATAAAATAACTATTTTTTTGGAAGCAATTGAATGTAGTGGAAGACGGCGACTCCAGCGGGAATAGCGTGAGCTGAAGACCCCGCAGGAGCTCGCGACGAGGAGACTGAAGCCATGCCCGCGGAAAGCGTCCGTCTGGAACGGAAATCAATACATTAGAAAAGGGGCCATCTCTCAGTCACTATATGACTTTAGGGACAGCACCCTTGAAATTTGACAATCCTGAAAACTATTAGAGATTTTTTGCAGAAATACATAGGAAGAGTGAGAGAAATCATACTATATATTTTTATTACTGCTTATACTAGGGATAGTGAGTTATTCTTGATTACATAGAAGGAGTGATAATTTTGAAGAAGGTAGTTGTAGTAGGTGGAGGAATTACAGGACTGTCCACTATGCATTATTTACATAGACTTAAAATAGAAAAATCACTAGATGTCGAATTGGTTTTAGTTGAATCCAATGATTACTTAGGCGGGAAAATTTACTCTGTTAAAGAAGCGGATTTCATCATGGAAGTGGGAGCAGATTCTATTGTTGCTCGCAATACAGGCGTTATGCCATTGGTAGAAGAACTGCAACTACAGGACGAGCTTGTTTATAATGCAACGGGAATTTCCTATATTTATACAAACAATGAGCTACACGCAATACCAGCGGATACCGTATTCGGAATTCCTACTAGTGTGGAATCTTTAAATAGCAGCACATTAGTATCTGAGGCTGGAAAACAGGAAGCATTAAAAGATTTTGATTTACCAAATGAAAGCTTTACGAAAGAGAGTTCCGTTGGTTCATTTTTAGAGCATTTTTTAGGAAAAGAATTAGTAGCGAAACAAATTGCTCCAGTATTGTCCGGCGTATATTCTGGGAATCTGGACAAGCTAACCATAGCTTCTACGTTACCTTACTTAATTGATTATAAAAACAAATACGGTAGTATCATAAAAGGCTTAGGTGAAAATAAATCACAGTTTCAGGCTGCTGCGAATAAAAAATTCATCTCTTTTAGAAATGGACTTTCGACGTTAATCGATCGTATGGAAGAAGAACTGAATGAATCTACTATTTTAAAAGGAGTCCACACAACGAAAATTGTGAAGAAGGGGACAACTTACGAAGTATCATTATCTAGCGATGCGTACATTGAAGCAGACTACATAGTGTTAACTACTCCACATAATGTTGCGCAAGCAATATTGCAAAATGAGGAATTAGATAACGATTTTAATAAGCTAAAAAACTCGTCACTTATTAGTATTTATTTGGGATTTGATATTCCAGATGAACAGCTCCCTGCGGAGGGAACAGGTTTTATTGTTTCTGAAAATAGCGATGTGAAATGTAATGCATGCACATGGACAAGTCGTAAATGGAAGCACACATCCAAAAACAGTCATTTACTTGTGCGTATGTTTTATAAGAGCACTAATCCCGCGTATGAAGGCATGAAGCATATGAGCGAGGACGAGCTAGTAGAAGTGGCTTTACAAGATATCGAAAAGAGTTTGAAGCTAAATGGTAAACCCCAAGTGGTAGAAGTAACGAAATGGAATGATCTAATGCCAAACTATCATTTAGAGCATGGCGAAGCAATTAAATCGTTGAACGAGAAAATGGATTCACTGTTTCCTCACGTAATGCTTGCAGGATGTTCCTATTATGGGGTAGGTATAGGAGCTTGTATTAAAAATGGGAAAGAAACGGCTGAGTTAATAGCTGAAAGAATGTAAGAATTTAATTGTGAATGCAAATTTGGGGCCAAAATATAATTTTGGTCCTTTTTTTATTATGGAAATGGAATTGTCGGTGTTTTAGTGGAATTTACATTTATTGTTCATGTGATACGATGCGAATGGGGGTGGTTTATTGATAGTGAAAACACGTTCGAATGAGTACAGTTATATTGGTTTAAAGTTGTTAGAAAGACGATTGCCAGAAATGCACGGCATGAAGGATTTGATTCATTCGAAAATGCATATGGCGAAGGCTGGAATTCACGGGGAAGTGCGAGTGGACGGGGTGTTTCAGAAGTATTCCTTTCCGTTTGAGTACGTGGTGTTGCATGATATAAGTTTAGAATCGTATGGAAAGTTTCAGATTGATACAGTATTTGTTACGCAGTATTATGCGGTTATTTTAGAGAGTAAAAATATAGGTGGAAGATTGCGTTTTAAGCAAAATCCTTTGCAGCTAGAACGAGAAAATGATGAGGGGAAAGTGGATGTGTTTGAAAGTCCAGAGGGACAAATGGAGCGCAATATATGTTTGCTCGATGACTGGTTGCAAGTACGCGGAGTGAGGATTCCTATTTATGGTGTGATTGTATTGACGAACGCAAAGGTATTGGTAGTTGAGTCATCTGTTAACTACCCTACAATACTTCATCAAACGATTCCTGTGTTTCTGAGGAATATTACTCGAGAGAAAATGTGTTTAGAGGTGGATGAAATGCATGAGTTAGCAGAGAAAATGGTGGCTAGCCATCAATCGTATTTTCCTTATCCTATGTGTGGTCGATGGGGCATCCACCCGAATGATTTGCTGACTGGGGTTTGTTGTGAGAAGTGTGAAAAGTTAGGAATGGTGAAAAGGAAAAATGGCTGGAACTGTTTGAGGTGTGGTTATGTGGAACGACTCGCTCACGAGAAAGCGATTTGGGAATGGTTTGTATTAGTTGGGGAGAGTATTAATAATCGGCAGTGTCGATATTTTTTGAAGTTGGAATCTTTCCAATCTGTTTCACGTATATTGAATTCAATGGAGCTTATGAGAGAGGGATCAGCAAAAAGAAATACACTTTATAAGTGGAATTGGGACTTAAATAGGTGAATCGGATAATAAAGTAAGATTATCGGATAATAAACAATCATAATCGGATGATTACCCATGAAAATCGGATAATAAATAAAAGAATCGGATAATAACCAATAACAATAGGATAATCTTCTCACCTCTAATCTGAATATCTAGAAGATTCGAAACACATCTTGACGCTTTAGTTGAAGAAAGGTAGTATAATCCTAATAATAAAAAACTGAATAGTGAATTCTTATCAAGAGAAGCTGAGGGACTGGCCCTTTGAAGCTTCAGCAACCAGCCGAATGGTCAGGTGCTAAATCCAGCAGACATATTATGGTCTGAAAGATGAGAAGGTACGAATTTTGCATACTCGTAAAGCCTTCTTTTTCATAGAAGGCTTTTTTTGTATTTTAGAGAGGATGAGAGCGAATGGGATTGTTAGAGAAATTGCAAACAAATATGTTAACTGCAGACGGAGCAATGGGGACGCTGCTTTATTCATACGGAATTGATTATTGTAATGAAGAATTAAACATACAGAAACCTGAGATTGTAGAGAAGATTCATCAAGATTATATCGCTGCAGGAGCAGATATTATCCAAACGAATACATATGGAGCGAATGCGATTAAGTTGGCGCGATACGGGTTAGAGCATCAAGTGAAAGAAATCAATGAAGCGGCGATGCAAATTGCGAAGAGAGCTGCTGCACCAGGAGGACAATTTGTGCTTGGGACGATCGGTGGCATCCGAGGAATACGTAAGAGTGATGCCTCCATCAGTGAAATTATTGCAACGCTTGACCAGCAAGCAACTCAACTTTTATCGGGAAATCCAGATGGTTTACTGTTAGAGACGTACTATGATTTGGAGGAGCTAACGACCACTGTGACGTATTTGCGCAAGATGACGGATACGCCAATCATTGCCCAAGTATCGATGCATGAGCCAGGTATCTTGCAAAATGGCTTATCGCTAAATGAAGCCTTGCATCAGCTAGCAGCAATTGGGGCCGACATTGTAGGAGTCAATTGCCGATTAGGACCTCATCATACAATCCAAGCGTTTGAAGCGGTCACGCTCCCTGAAAAAGCGTTTCTTTCTGCTTATCCAAATGCGAGTCTGCTCGATATAGAGGATGGACGTATTGTATACGAATCCGAAGCAGATTATTTTGGTAAAGCAGCATTATACCTAAGGGAAGCAGGTGTCCGTTTAATCGGTGGATGCTGCGGGACGACACCAAAACATATAGAAGCGGTGAAAAAAAGAATCGGTAATTTACCTCCGATTACAAATAAAATCGTAAAGTCGAAAACAGCCATTGTTATTCAAGAAGCAGAGCCAACAATCAATCAGCCACTCCACGAAAAAGCGAAGACGGAAAGAACGATTATTGTTGAACTGGATACGCCCCGACATTTGGATACATCTACTTTCATGGAAGGGGCCGACAAGCTTTATGCCGCTGGAATTGACGCAGTCACGATGGCGGATAATTCACTAGCTTCTCCGCGAATTAGCAATATGGCAATGGGATCCATGCTAAAGCTGCAAAATAATATTCGTCCACTTGCACATATTACTTGTCGTGACCGCAACTTGATTGGCTTGCAATCACATTTAATGGGGCTTGATGCACTTGGCATCCATGACATACTGGCTGTAACTGGCGATCCAACAAAAATTGGAGATTTCCCAGGTGCAACAAGTGTTTATGATGTCTCCAGCTTAGAGTTGCTTCAATTAATTAAACAGCTAAATGAAGGTATTTCATTCTCGGGAAAATCGCTTCGAAAAAAAGCAAACTTCTCCGTTGCAGCAGCTTTCAATCCAAATGTTCGCATACTCGATCGTGCTGTCAAGCGACTGGAGAAAAAAATAGAATGTGGAGCAGATTATTTCATCACGCAGCCTGTTTATACAAAAGAGAAATTGCATGAAATATATGAAGCAACCAACCATCTATCTACACCTATTTTCATTGGCATTATGCCGCTCACGAATAGCCGTAATTCGGAGTTCTTGCATAATGAAGTGCCTGGTATTAAATTATCAGACGAAGTGCTGGAACGTATGCGCTTATGTGGCGAAGATAGAGAGCGCGCGACTGCGGAGGGTATACAAATCGCGAAAGAACTAATCGATACTGCTGCAGAATTATTTAATGGTATTTACATCATTACGCCGTTTTTCCGATACGATATGTCACTGGAATTGATTCGCTATATTAAAGAGTTTGATGAAAAGAAAGCGAGAGAAAACAGTTATGTCCAAACATCTAATTGAGCAGCAGCTTCAAAATAGAATACTTATTATCGATGGTGCGATGGGTACGATGATTCAAAATGCCAACCTTTCCCCAGAAGATTTCGGTGGAGAAGAATACGACGGTTGTAATGAATATTTGAACATTATAAATCCAAATGTTATTGAACAAATTCATCGGGAATACTTAGAAGCTGGTGCTGATATCATCTGTACAAATACATTTGGTGGAACTCCAGTCGTGTTGAATGAGTACAATCTAGGTGATCAGGCACGTGATATTAACCTTCGCGCAGCGCAACTTGCGAAGAAGTGTACTGAAGAACTTTCTACACCAGAATGGCCGCGTTTTGTAGCTGGAGCAATTGGACCAACGACGAAAACATTATCAGTCACTGGTGGAATTACGTTTGATGAATTAACGCATGACTTTTACGTGCAAGCAAAAGCTTTAGTCGAAGGTGGATCCGATGTTATCTTACTAGAAACGAGTCAGGATATGCTGAATGTGAAAGCTGCTACAATCGGAATAAAACAGGCATTTGAAGAAACGGGAAAAGAACTTCCTATTATGATTTCGGGCACAATCGAGCCAATGGGAACGACGCTCGCTGGTCAAAGCATCGAAGCCTTCTACATTTCCATTGAGCATATTAAGCCACTTTCTGTTGGATTGAATTGTGCAACTGGCCCTGAATTTATGACGGATCATATTCGTTCCCTTTCGGAGCTATCAGAAGGTTATGTAAGCTGTTATCCGAATGCAGGGTTACCTGACGAAGAAGGGCATTATCATGAGTCACCGGAATCGCTCTCTAAAAAACTAAGAGGCTTTGCAGAAAAAGGCTGGCTAAATGTAGTCGGTGGATGCTGTGGAACAACTCCTGCACATATCCAAGCAGTTCGCGAAGCAGTGAAAGACCTTGCACCACGCAAACGAGCAGAAGCAGGTCATGGCCATGTTGTGTCTGGAATTGAACCCCTTCAATATGATGAATCGATGCGTCCTTTATTTATTGGAGAACGTACCAATGTTATTGGGTCTAGGAAGTTTAAACGATTGATTGTAGATGGGAAATTTGAAGAAGCTTCTGAAATTGCGCGTGCCCAAGTAAAAGGTGGGGCACATGTAATTGATATTTGTCTTGCAAACCCAGACCGAGATGAGCTGGAGGATATGACACATTTCATGAAAGAAGTCGTAAAAAAAGTGAAAGTGCCACTTGTCATTGATTCGACGGATGAAAATGTTATTGAAGAAGCATTGAAATATTCACAAGGAAAAACAATTATCAACTCGATTAATTTAGAGGACGGAGAAGAACGATTCGACGCGGTTATGCCCCTTGTGAAAAAGTATGGAGCAGCAGTAGTAGTCGGAACGATTGATGAAGTTGGAATGGCTGTTACACGTGAGCGCAAGCTCGAAATTGCAGAACGTTCGTATGATTTGCTTGTAAACAAATGGGGACTTGCGCCAGAAGATATTATTTTTGATCCATTAGTATTTCCAGTAGGTACGGGGGATCAACAATACATTGGTTCGGCAGTAGAAACGATTGAAGGTATTCGATTAATAAAAGAAAAGATGCCACGTACCTTAACGATTCTTGGCGTAAGTAATGTATCATTTGGACTTCCTCCAGTAGGACGTGAAGTATTAAATGCGGTTTATCTATACCACTGTACACAAGCGGGACTTGATTATGCGATTGTGAATACAGAGAAATTGGAACGATTTGCGTCTATCCCGAAACAAGAAGTGGAAATGGCGAATGAGCTTTTATTCACAACGACGGACCAAACTCTTGCTGATTTTACAGACTTTTATCGAGATAAAAAGAAAGAAAAGACAGAAGATGATATTCCAAAAACGGTTCCTGAGCGTCTTGCTTATTATATTATCGAAGGAACAAAAGAGGGGTTGATTCCTGATTTGGAAGCTGCACTTCAAATGTATGAAACTCCTCTGGAAGTCATCAATGGACCATTAATGGAAGGGATGTCCGAAGTGGGGCGTCTATTTAATGACAATCAACTAATTGTTGCAGAAGTACTTCAAAGTGCGGGTGTCATGAAAGCATCTGTTGCCCATTTAGAGCAATATATGGAGAAAAAAGAAGATGACTCTGGTAAAGGGAAAATCGTGCTAGCAACTGTAAAAGGCGATGTACATGATATAGGGAAAAATTTGGTGGATATCATTTTAAGTAACAACGGATATAAAGTGATTGACGTTGGAATTAAAGTAACGCCTGCTACGCTAATCGAAGTAATTCGGAAAGAAAAGCCTGATATCATAGGCTTGTCCGGGTTGCTCGTTAAATCGGCGCAGCAAATGGTTATTACAGCACAGGATTTTAAAGAAGCGGGTATTGACGTTCCGATTCTTGTAGGGGGAGCAGCTCTTTCTAGGAGATTTACTGAAACTAAAATTTCTGCGGAATATGATGGTCCAGTGCTGTATGCAAAAGATGCGATGCAAGGACTTGATCTTGCAAATCGTTTGCAAAATGAGGAAGATAAAGTGGTTTTATTACAGGAACTCGATGTACAGCAAGAAAAACGAAAAGTGGCAGAGGCTAATCGCGCGTCCAAGCAAGCGGTTGCTGTTTTAGAGAAACCAGTGAAAACTGTCCGAGAGGATGTCCAGGTTTACCAACCGAAGGATCTTCGTCGACATGTGCAGAAAGATTATTCAGTTGCTCATCTTCATCCGTATGTAAATATGCGAACACTAATCGGGCATCATTTAGGGTTAAAAGGGTACAGTGAGAAGTTATTAGATGAGGGGGATGATCGTGCAACAGAACTTCATGAATTAGTAACAGGATTCTTAACTTCAGGTATTTTAAAACCACGAGGGATGTATCAATTTTTCCCGGCACAATCGGATGGAGACGATGTAATTATTTATGATCCGGCAGATTCTAAAACTGAAATTGAGCGTTTCACATTTCCGCGGCAATCAGCAGAACCATTCCTATGCCTTGCTGATTACTTGAAGTCCGTGGCAAGTGGTGAAATGGACTACGTAGCATTTATGCAAGTAACTGCGGGTCATGGCGTTCGTGCCGAAGCAACTAAACTAAAAGAACAAGGAAAGTTTTTAGAAAGTCATGCATTACAGGCTACTGCCCTAGAAGTGGCAGAAGGATATGCGGAACGAATTCACCAAGAGATTCGAGATCAGTGGGGCTTCCCTGACGCAACAGACTTTACGATGCGAGAACGTTTCGCAGCCAAATATCAAGGGCAACGATTCTCCTTTGGATACCCAGCTTGTCCAAATCTAGAGGACCAAACAAAATTATTTGGCTTGTTAAGACCGGAAGATATTGGCGTACAGTTAACAGAAGGATTCATGATGGAACCAGAAGCATCTGTTTCAGCAATCGTATTCGCTCATCCAGATGCGAGATATTTTGTAGTGGATTAATTGTAATCGCCAATCCTTGTTTTCCGCTATAGGCGGACGCTTTCCGCAAGGTGAGCGATAAGCCAACCCAGCAACTATGCGTAATTTTGTGTTGTCTTATCTGTCTCACTCATCCCGTTGGAGTCGCCGCCTGCCGCTTCAATCAACAAACTCATAATTGAAACCAGAGCATATGACAGAAAAATAGTTAGCATCCAATTTATTTAGCAGCGAAAAAGCTCCCGAAATTACATCTTCGGGAGCTTTTATTATAAGTAGGATAGAATTAATTCTCTGATTATCCAGAAGAGTACTAACATGTTGCATAAAGTTGCAGGAGGGTGACGGAAAGACGAAAGCCATAAGATTACCAAAAAGGAGAGGAGGATCGTGACGCTAGTTACGATCCTCCGATCCTCCTCTCCTAAAAATCGCGCGGTAATGGTGTAGCTAGAGTCTTACTCCAAAGTCATCCGGAAACGTCTGAGAACAGGTTTTGCTTTTAAGTGCGCTAATAGCGTTCTTCTTAGGTTACATATTCTTATTTAAAATTCTAAATATCTTTAAAGCGATTTGGATTCTAAGCAATTCTTCTGAATTTTTTAAGTCCGTATTTAATATTTCCTTAATCTTTTCTATTCTATATATGAGTGTATTTCTGTGTAAGTACATTGCTTTAGAAGTTTCAGATACGTTTTGGTTATTGTTAAAGTAGTTTTCTAATGTTGAAATGTAACTTGTTGTATGCAATTTATCGTGTTCATATATTTTACCTAGACACTTCTGGAAAAAATCCTCCAACTCAGAGGAACTAATATTGGAGTCCAAAAGGTGATAAACAGAATAATCCTCAAAATGGGAGACTTCATTTTTTTCGTTCATATGTTGCATTAATCGGATCATTTCATTTGCTTCAGAAAAACTTTTATAAAGAGACTTTATTTCTTGGTATTGTTGACCAATACCTATTAAAAAAGTCTTCTTAATTCTTTTCCCAAGTTCGTCATGCAATTCAGTGGCGTATTGCTTCGCTTCACTAACCGAAATGGGTTGTCGTTCCTCATTTTGTCCGACTAGAACGATGATTCTATTGTTTCTATAAAAACATGTTATTTCTCCGTTTGCTTTATAAGACTTTTCATAAACTATTTCCACACAACTTTGAGCAATATTATCCATTTTATATTTCCCGATAATCATGTCCTCAAATTTATCTACTTCTTTAACCTCAATATTAATAACCATACAATAGTACATATAGTTTGAATTTAGTCCATGTAAATCACATAACGTTTGTAATGTCTCTGAGGATGTAATTTTTCCAGAAAGTAAATCATCGTAGAAATCATGTCTGATTTTTAATTTAACTTCTTCAATCTCCTTCGCTTTAATCCTTTCAAGCGCGATGATGGTAGAAGCTTGTTGCAGAATAATATAGTCAAATTCAATTAGATTACGTACCGTTTGCCAAATGATGATATATCCATATAAGTCTTGAGAAACTGCAATTGGCAATACTCGACATATTATTTTCTTGCCATTTAAATTATAAATTCTTTTGATTGATTTCTTCATTTCATTTAGATTGTTAGGAATTGTATCAATGAATTCTTTTGTAAAGATGGGTTTATTTGATTTTAAGTCTAATGATTCTTGTAACGAAAAATGGTTGTCTTCATGTTCTGAGTAATGCAAGAGTTTCCAATTTTTATCTACAATAAGAATTGGATTATTAATGGTTCCAGATAACATGGAGCTAATTCTTGATATTCCTCCGCCTTCAAGGGTAATGCTAAAGAATAAATTATGCATGTCCAGCGTTTGTCTATTTAGCAAATCATATCTGCCAGATGCTTTTTCATTAATAATAGATATGACATTGGAAAGAGTATACCCAATAGGTAGTTCGAGAAGTGGTAAACCATATTTATTTGCTTCATCAATCATATTCTGAGGAAGCTTATCAAAGTATCGCTTCATCTTGATAACAAGTCCTGCACAGTTTATCTCCGAGAGCTCTTTTATAATTTTATTTTGAAGTTCCTCATTATCTTTAAAAATATATCCCGTCGATAGAAGTAATTCATTAGGTGAAAGCCAATCGAATGCATCTGGGTTCTCTAGAATATTGACAATAGATATGTGATTTTGAACTCCTTCCACCCCTGCAACAATCTTTAGACCATCTATTGCTTTGATCTCCAATAAGTCTTGAACTTTAAGCAATATTTCCACACTCCTAATACATAGATTGAATTATCTTGGTTGTATAACTTGCACAAATGGTTGTAGTCCTTTTTGGTTTCATTAAACGATGACCTTAAGGTGTATTTTACACTATATTGGGTATGTAAAGTTGGTTATATAAAAGTACTTGAAAATTAAGTTGTACGATGTAACCAATGAAAGCAATAATTTTCTTCTTGATTAATTAACCAAATTATCTACTTAATTTGGAGGTGTTCAATTACCAAAGATGAAAAGCATTGGATTCAATTAGTGAAAATTTCCACTTAAGAGGTGAGTCTATTGGTAGTTGCGATATCTGGGGATGGTGAATTCATTCAACGTATTATTGAATCCGAGCTAAATGGATTTGTTCATAGTGTATTTAACCGAACAATTAATATTCAATGTGTTGATAATAATGAGCTGTACACCATTGCATGTAGAGAAATAGATAACGCTCCCAATACGCTAATTATTAACTTAGATAACTTTGAAGAAATGAATATAAGTATTGGGGACCAAGTAAATTCAGCTACTAATAGTATATCCATCGATCACAAAATGTCCATCCCAATTGATGGAGTAAGAAGTTGGAAAAGTACATGGTCAACTTATCCAACAAATACCGATGTTTTAAAGAAAAATTTAAAGCTAATGAAACAATACATCGATATTCATGGCCAAAGCGGCGGTATGAAAAACAAGTTGATAGGTGAAAGCCCTTTTGAACAGGAATTGTCCAAAATGATAAGTGAACGAACTAGCCTACTAATGACTGCTTTGTTCAACAAGCAGATACAACAAGCAGTTCGACATGCCATTTCTTTATTAGGGCTTGGCCCCGGATTGACACCATCTGGCGATGATTTTCTAGTTGGTTTATTCACCTCTTTTCATCTAGAAAACAGTCCTTTCTCTTCGTACAAATGGTTTTTGAAAGAAGTAGAAAAAGAAGCAAGAACCGCAACAAATGAAATTAGTTATATGGCAATAAAAACAGCAGCAAAAGGAAAAGTGCGTGAGTCAATCATTGCATTAGTTGATGCATTACTCGAAGAAAATGAAGAGCAATTGATACTCACATTAGTAAAAGTATTAAAAATTGGTTCTTCGTCTGGCACAGACATTGCTTTAGGAATTCTCGCTGGACTAGAAACGAATATAAAAATTGGAGGTACATCATGATTGTTCAAGTTGTAGTTAAAGCAAACACTTATATTGATTCGGTCTCTTTAATGTCACTGTCAACCAAAGCAAACCAAATTGAAGGCGTTGAGCAAGCAATTATTGCAATGGGTACAGAAATGAATAAAGAAGTAATAAGAAATGTTGGCCTAATGACACCAGAAGTAGAAGAAGCGAAAACAAGTGATTTGATGATCGTTGTAAAAGCGGAGAATTCGGAATTGTGTGAAAGCGCTTTCGGAAGTATTGAAGAATTATTCACAAAGAAAAATACTTCTACTAAAGGTACGAATGAAGTTAAATACTCCACTATTAAATCAGCAGCAGAAAATATTCCGGATGCTAATTTAGCTGTGATAGCTGTAAATGGTGCTTACGCAACTAGAGAAGCGAGAAAGGCTCTTGAAAACAATCTTCACGTAATGATGTTTAGTGATAACGTTTCGATTGAAGACGAAATTGAATTAAAGAAACTAGCACATGAAAAAGGCTTATTAATGATGGGCCCAGACTGTGGAACTGCAATTATCGGTAATGTTGCCCTATGTTTCGCAAATGCAGTTAGAAAAGGAAACATCGGTATTGTTGGCGCATCTGGAACTGGTAGCCAAGAAATAAGTGTTCGTATTCATGAATTTGGAGGTGGAATTACACAACTTATCGGTACAGGTGGTCGTGATTTAAGTGAAGAAGTTGGCGGTATTATGATGCTTGATGGCATTAAAGCACTGGAAGAAGACGAAGCAACAAAGGTTATTGTCCTTATTTCAAAACCACCAGCACCAAGTGTGGAAGAGAAAGTATTGGCACAAATCAAACTTTGCACAAAACCGGTTGTCGTATGGTTCGTTGGCGGAGACGAAGAGAAAGTAACTAAAGCAGGCGGTCATTTTGCAAAAATGTCTAAAGAAGCTGCATTAAAAGCAGTATTACTAGCAGGTGCTGATGAAAGCAAGCTAAATAAACGCGCCTTAAACCTTCCACTTATTGACGAAGTTCGTGCAAAGTTAAAACCTGAACAAAAGTATATTCGTGGCTTATTCAGTGGTGGAACACTTTGTGATGAGGCTATGCATGTTGCAATGGAGAAATTTGATAATGTTTATAGCAACATTCAAAGAGAACCTGAATACCGCTTAAAAGATGTAAAAGCTAGTCAAGATCATACGTTTATTGATTTTGGAGATGATCAATTTACACAAGGTAAACCTCATCCAATGATCGATCCTTCGACTCGTATTGACCGATTCATTCAAGAAGCGAAAGATCCATCCGTAGGGGTTATTGTGATGGACTTTGTATTAGGATTTGGTGCACATGAAGATCCAGTTGGTGCAATGCTTCCAGCGATTATTGAAGCGAAACAATTGGCTGAAAGTGAAGGAAGACATTTAGAAATAATCGGTTATATTCTTGGTACAGAATTAGATAGTCAAAATATGGAAGATCAAGTAAACAAATTATTAGCTGCAGGAGCAACACATGCTAGCAGTAGCCAAAACGCTGGTTTATTGGCAAGAGAATTTGTAGTGAAAGGAGAATAATCATGAGTAAAATAAACGAATTATTTAATGAAAAATTAAATGTAATTAACGTGGGAATTGAATCTTTTAAAGATGATATGTTAAAGCAAAATGCAGTAGTAACGCACTTAGAGTGGACACCACCAGGTAGAGGAAATCCAGAAATTATTGCTGCACTTGATAAATTAGAGAATCCTAATGTTGTGGAAAAAATTGAGGCAGCTAACAAGCTTGCAGTAGAGCGAATTGTTAATTCACAGCCTGTGTTAATTGGTTTTGACCAAGCGATTAACGTAGTTCCTGGTATGACGAAAAAGACCATTCTACATGCAGGCCCTCCGATTACTTGGGATAAAATGAACGGCCCAATGAAAGGTGCAGTAACGGGAGCACTTGTATTTGAAGGTTTAGCTAAAGATATAGAAGAAGCAACTGAACTTGCAGCTTCAGGAGAAATTACTTTCTCTCCTTGTCATGAACACAACTGTGTAGGTTCAATGGCTGGTGTCACGTCTGCATCGATGTTTATGCACATTGTAGAAAACAAAACATACGGGAACATTGCGTATACAAATTTAAGTGAGCAACTATCTAAAATTCTTCGTATGGGTGCGAATGATGAAAGTGTTATCACTCGTCTAAATTGGATGCGAGATGTATTAGGACCAATGTTAAGAGATGCAATGAAGTTAAATCCAAATGGAATTGACTTACGCTTAATGCTTGCACAAGCACTTCATATGGGCGATGAGTGTCACAACCGAAATGTTGCAGGTACAACTTTACTTATTCAGGCTCTAACACCTTATCTTATTCAAACAGATTACACGACTGAGCAGAAAAAAGAAGTGTTTGATTTTGTAGCAAGCAGTGATTATTTCTCTGGTCCAACATGGATGGCTCTAAGTAAATGTGCGCTTGATGCTGCACATGGCATTGAGAACAGTACAATCGTGACAACGATGGCTCGTAATGGTGTAGAATTCGGAATTCGAGTAAGTGGAGTGTCTGGAAATACATGGTTTACTGGACCAGCTCAAAAAGTAATTGGACCAATGTTTGCTGGTTATAAACCAGAAGACTCAGGCCTTGATATTGGTGACAGTGCAATTACAGAGACTTATGGTATCGGTGGATTTGCAATGGCAACAGCTCCTGCAATCGTTGCGCTTGTTGGTGGAACAGTAGATGATGCGATTAACTTCTCAACTAAAATGAAGGAAATTACTACAACGGAGAATCCAAATGTGACGATCCCATTATTAGATTTCATGGGTATTCCAACTGGAATCGATGTTCAAAAAGTAATTCAAACTGGAATTATGCCAATTATTAATACTGCGATTGCACATAAAGATGCGGGAATTGGAATGATTGGTGCAGGTATTACTAATCCACCAGTAGAAGCATTCGAAAAAGCAATTCTAGCTTTAAGTGAAAAAATCCAATAGTAGACAACTCTAAATTCGAAGGTATCGCCTCAGGCTGTCTTGCAAACGCTTGGCAGTCGAGGCGCACCAGTACGTTATAGGTTCGCAACCTACGGACGCCGCAACGTGCGGCACCGGTTGCCTGACTCACATCCTGTGAGCCCGTGAATAGAACTTAAATTCATAGCTTACTACGAAGTATAAGCAACGCTTTTCTGCGACGAGCTAAGAAGAATGAAAGCGTTTGTCAACAGTCTGACTAAAGGAGAGATAAATTGTGGATAACCATTCCTTGGATATGGAACTATTGAAAGCGAGTGAATTAGGAGATCTTGTTACGATCGAAAAGCTATTACGCGATGGTGCAAGTGTTGACTTCAAAGATGAACTTGGACGTACTGCTCTAATGGTAGCTACTCAAAAAAATCAACAAGCAGCTGCCAAGCTCTTAATTGAAGCTGGAAGTGACGTGAATACGAGAGATATTACACAACTAACTCCATTTATTTGCTCCGCAGCAAATGGATTTTCTGAAATTTTGCGTCTGATGATTAACGGTGGTGCTGATTTACCTAGTGTGAATCGATTTGGAGGAACGGCTTTATTACCTTCGAGCGAAAAAGGGTATTTAAAAACCGTACAAATCTGTCTAGATGCAGGAGTTCCAGTGAACCATGTGAACAATCTAGGTTGGTCCGCGCTTCTGGAATCCGTTATTTTGGGGAACGGTGGCCGCTTATATTCGGATATTATTCAAACACTTGTTGAGGCAGGTGCAGATGTACATTTAGTGGATAGAGATGGCAAGTCCTCTCTTCAACATGCGATAGAGCTCAATCAACACGAAGTAGTTTCTATTCTGGAAAAGGAATGGAAAGAAAATAATGTATACATCGAAAAAGCAAAGGCACTTGCTAAAATGGATAAATTCGAGGATGCAATCTCGGAAATGGATAAAGCGTTAGAAGCAGACAATCAAAATACGGATTTCCTTTATTACAAAGGTTATTTCCTACAAGAGTTAAAACAGTATCAAGAAGCACTTGAACAATACAACAAAGCATTATCGATAAATCCGGATGATTTAGACTTTTATTTCTACACAGCTAATTGTTTGAGATTGTGGAAAAAACCGGAGGAAGCACTGGCAGAATACGATAAGGCGTGTGACCAGGAGCCGAATGAAACATTCTATCGTTACCATAAATCAAATTTCTTAAGAGAGCTTGGGCGTCATGTAGAAGCAGTTATCGAAATGGATAAACTTTTAACACTTCAACCAAATAGATATGATTTCTCCTTCCATAAAGCAAACAGTTTAAGATCACTAGGTAAGCACGAAGAAGCTATTGAAGCTATTGAAAATGCTATTAAAAATGATCCAACAAATCCTTTATATCATGCGCACAAAGAACAATCGATTGAATTACTAAGTAAGTAAGGTAATTCATCACTAGGAGGAACACACGTGGGTGAAGTAACAATTGTTGCCATAGGAGGCAATGCATTAGTAAAAGAAAATGGTCGAGATTCAATTCAAGATCAATTTGAAGCGGTACAAGAAACAGTTGGCCATATTGCTGATATGGTGGAAGCTGGATTTAAAGTAGTAGTGACACATGGTAATGGACCTCAAGTAGGATTCGGATTAAGAAGATCTGAAATTGCAAATGAAGTAGCGGGTATGCCAGCAATACCACTTGTTAACTGTGTAGCAGATACACAAGGTGGTATAGGGTACCAAATTCAACAAGCAATGACAAACGAATTTGCCAAAAGAGGACTTAACAAAAAAGTTGCCACCATTATTACGCAAGTTGAAGTAAGCTCAGAAGATCCAAATTTCAAAAATCCAACCAAACCAGTAGGATCATTCTTTACATTTGAACAATCCGAAAAAATGAAGGAAGAACACCCTGACTGGATTTTCATCGAAGATTCGGGTCGTGGATATAGAAGAGTTGTACCATCACCAAAGCCAATAAATATCGTAGAAAAAGATGCTATCAAACAATTAATTGATTCTGATTTTGTCGTTATTGCTGTAGGTGGCGGAGGAATACCGGTTGTTAAATTAGACAACAACACGTACGAAGGAATCGATGCTGTAATTGATAAAGATTTTGCTACAAGTCTTTTAGCGGAGCAAATTGAAGCGGAGACATTAATTATTACAACTGGTGTTTCAAGGGTATGTATTAATTTTGGTAAACCGAACCAACAAGCATTAGAGAAAATTTCAATCGAAGAAACAAAACAGTTTATGGAAGAAAACCATTTCCCTGCTGGAAGTATGCTGCCAAAAATTGAAGCTAGCTTAAGTTTCCTAGAGAAAAAAGGGAAAAGAGTTATCATTACAAATCCAGAAAGCTTAAAAGAAGCTATTAACGAAAACGCAGGCACTCATATTATTAAATGATCGTTAGAAAACGATAAGTTATTTTGGTGAATATTCCATTAAACTTAGGAGTACTTCACCTAATAACTAATCAAATGTTCAAATGGAATAGAAGAAAGTGTTGTTGTAGACAAATTTCTTACACTGTAAATAAAGATTGCATGAATCATTGTATAAAAAGCCTAACGATATCGTCTAATTTTGGTTCATTAATACAGTGTTTAATTAGCGAATTCTGTTAAATTTACAGTATAGGAAGTTGGTTAATAAGCTAGATGAAAACGCTATCAAATATGGATCCTAGTTTTAATTTAAATTAGGAAGACAAGGAGGCACTAACTTATGCAACAAGAAAAACTAGAACAAGCCTATGACAAATATCAATCCTATGGTTATGCAGAAGATTTATTACCTAAGAAACCAAATCAAAGAGATTGGGGGATGTCCAATTATGTAACTCTTTGGATGGGTGCTGTACATAATATAATGTCTTACATGACAGTGGCCGGATTCTTCCTGTTAGGACTTAATACCAAGCAGGTCCTATTAGCTGTTATGTTATCAGCAGTGATCGTTTCAACGTTTTATGTATTAAATGGTTACTCAGCATCTAAATACGGATTACCGTTTGCAATGTTGTTGAGGGATTCCTTTGGAGTGAAGGGATCTATTATTCCTGCATTATGTCGCGGTCTAATTGCGGGTATAGTATTTTTTGGAACAACAACCGTTGTAGGTGCAGAATCATTGAATGTTATTTTCGCAAGATTTTTCCCTAACTTTATGACTCTAGGTGGAGACTTTAACCTTCTAGGTTTAACTTTACCTACGATGATTTCCTATGCAATTCTGTGGATTGTTACAGTTCTTCTATTTTTAGGTGGTACGAGTTTCCTTGGTAAATTTGGTAACTGGTCTTCACCTGTAGTTTATGTATTTATAATTGGTGCAGCAGTTTGGGCAATCAATATAGCAGGTGGATTTGGTCCTATTATGAATTACGTACCACAAAATCCAAATGCAAGCATATTCGTTTTCATCGCGTGTGTTAGTGCATTAGTATCAAACTGGGCAGGACCTGTTGTTAATATGTCCGATTTCACTCATCGTGCTAAAACACCAAAAGATATGATTATTGGATTACCACTAGGTTTCATCTTATCGTATGTTCTATTTGCGATTACTTGTGTGGCTTTAATTGCAGGTACTGAAATTGCTTTCGGTGAGCCAATTTTTAATATCGTTCATGCACTTGATAAAATGGATAGCACATTTGCAGTTGTCATATTAATTTTAGCTCTTAATGTAGGAGCAATTGCTTTCGTTGTATATGCTAATTTACTTCCATCAGGTTTACAAATGTCCGCACTTTTCCCAAAAGTATTTACTGTTAAATCAGCAGGTATCTTAACTGCGATCGTTGGAACTTTAATTTTACCTTGGAAGCTTGTAGAAAGTGCTAATACGCTATTTTTCTTCTATAGCTTTATCGGATCAATCTTTGGTCCAATTGCCGGAATTATGCTTTCAAGTTTCTTCATACATCGTAAGAGAGTGTTAAATCTGGATAACATTTATGTACCAGAAGGAAGTAATGGAGAATATAAAAATGGATATAATCCAGTAGCAATGATTGTTTTAGGGGTTAGTTTTATTCTTCCAATGTCAGGTGCTTTTCTTAAAGGTGTACCATTGTTAGTAAAAATGAATGATTTTGCGTTCTTCAGTGGTTTAATCGTTTCCTTTATCTTGTATACAATTTTCAGTAAAACATTGAAACAAAGTAAATAATTTTAAGTGAGAATTAGGAGGGTATTAAGATGGATTATATGAAAATGGCAGTAGACGCAACAATTGAAGGTATGGATAAAAAACATGGCGGTCCTTTTGGAGCAACAATCGTTCGCGACGGGGAAGTTATTGCAGCGGTTTCTAATACAATGATGAAAGATACAGATCCTTCTGCACATGCAGAAATGGTAGCAATCCGTGTAGCTTGTGAGAAATTAGAAACAATGGATTTATCAGATTGCGTTATTTATGCAACATGTGAGCCATGTCCAATGTGTATGGGAGCAATTATTTGGTCAGGTGTGAAGGAAGTTCACTATTGCAGCACTAGAGATGATGCAGCTGAAAACGGCTTTTCAGACATGCATCTACGCGATTATCTAGCAGGTAGAGATGATAGTGTAGTTAATATGATTAAAGTGGAAGACAGAGAAGACTGCGATTATTTATGGGAGCATTTTCATAAATTAAACGAAGAGAATTAAATATTTCTCTAGCTCTACTAAAATATTTCTATTGAAAAAATCCGGCGCTATTTTTCTAGTGCTGGATTTTTTGCGTTTAGTTCTCTATGCAATAACCATATAAAATAAACCAACTTTTTTCAAAAAAATTATTGTATAACTTGACTAAAAGAAAAACCTATTTTTGGTCTTGGTAAACAGTGACTAGGGTGTACTAACTCTTTATAATTCTAATTGTAAGCGCTTACAGGTTAATTGTGGGAATTATAAAGAGCGGTAAAGATTATACTAATGATTTATTTGTATTTACGTTAATTTTTACCTCATAGCCATTCCCATAAATGATTAGAATCATAAAAATAAGGGGGAGACAAGTTGGCTGAAACATTGAAGTACTGGAAGAAAGGTGACTGGGCTGCTTATTTTGGGTTGCTCGCTAACAATTTAACGAACCTATTAACAATGGTCTCATTATTACTATTTGTAGTTGGTTTTCCACCAGAAATTATTTATGGAAGGATTGTTCCAGGTTTTGGTCTTGGTATCTTTTTAGCAAGCTGTAGTTATTTTATTTTTGGACGTATGCTTATGAAAGAGACAGGAAGAACGGATGTAACGGCATTGCCGTCAGGTCCTAGTGCTCCTTCTATATTTACCGTTACTTTTCTTGTAATACTTCCTGTATTTAAGACAACGAACGATGCGGATTTTGCTTTTTCTATAGCGCTAGTTTGGTGTTTGTTTGAAGCATTCATTTTAATCGTAGGTGCATTTCTTGGGGACACTCTAAGAAGGATTATTCCAAGAACAGTTCTATTATCATGTTTATCTGGTCTTGGATTATTATTACTAGCGATGAACCCAATGCTTCAATCATTTGAAACTCCTGTTGTAGCTTTTGTCGTCCTTATTATTATTTTTCTTAATTGGTTTGGTAAATCACCCATATTCGCAAGAATTCCGACAGGATTTTTATTGTTAGCAGCTGGAACTATTTTAGCTTGGTCCTTCGGATTACAGAGCCCTGAGGCAATTACTGCTGCATTACAAACACTAGGATTTAATCCTCCTGAAGTGCATGTTAGCAGTCTGATTTCGGGAATTCCACATGCACTACCTTACTTAGCATCAGCTGTACCATTAGGACTTGCAAATTATATTTTTGACTTAGAGAATATTGAAAGTGCACATGCTGCAGGAGATCCATATAAAACTCGCCGTGTCATGTTAGCGAATGGTATTTCTTCCAGCATTGGTGCTTTTGCAGGTAACCCATATCCAGTAACTGTTTATATTGGGCATGCTGGTTGGAAATCAATGGGTGCAGGTCTAGGATACACGCTAGCAACTGGTACATCCATGTTAATCATTTCACTCTTTGGAATTGGTGCCTTATTATTAGCAGTAATCCCTGTTGTCGCTATCGTACCAATTCTGGTATATGTAGGGGTTGTAACTGCCAATCAAGTAGTTCGAGAGACTCCAAAAATAGAAGTCCCTGTTATATTTATTTGTTTATTCCCATGGATTGCAAACTGGGCATTATCGCTTGCTAATAATGTTTTAAGTGCTGCAGGGACAACGGGTCAAGCTGTTGGTGCGCAAGTTCTTGCGGCTAAAGGAGTATATTACAATGGGTTAGTTCACTTAGGTAGTGGTGCCCCAATAAGTAGTTTAATGTGGGGATGTTTAGCTATCTTTTCTATCAAAAATCAACCGATTCGTGCCGCTATTGCAGCTGTAATTGCGTCTATCCTTTCCTTGTTTGGAATTATTCATGCAAGTACGGTAGGATTTGCACAACCAGCATCCATGCAATTTGTTTATGCGTATCTGATGGTAGCGACATTATTTATAATAAAGTATTTGATGGATCGCAATAAGCCACAAGAGAATGCTGCAGTGTAGTAGCTAATTAAAGGCTCTGTTAAACGACCATGTTGTTACCTGCCGAAAATCCGCGCGTTTTTCGCGGACGAACCGCCAAGCCTACTACCGGGCAACAGGATTTGTAAAAAATATTGTCACAAAGGACCCTATTTTAATAAGAAGGATATTGTTGAATAAAAGTCGAATTATTAAATCTATATTACAATTTTGGGGTTTATGGTTGCGATTTTTGAATGAAATAGGGGAATGGAAATGCAAAATGGCTTAGAGTCTTTGTTAATCGGTTATGAAGTGTCTGTAGCAACTAGTAAAGAAGCAAACCAAATACTAGATCTTTTAAAAGATGTTGCAAAATGGTTAAAAGAAAAGGGAATCGATCAATGGGGATTCCTAGCAGGCGGAGGGGAAGATGATGAAATTAGACAAGGAATAAATAATAAAGAGACTTTTATTGTTAAAAGAAATGGAGAGATTGTGGCTACCTTTACACTGTATCAGACACAAAGTCAGTGGGACCAACATATCTGGGGAAATTTAAAGGATGATGCTGTATACCTTCATAGATTGGCCCTAACCCATTCTAAAATAGGTTCCGGCTTAGGAAAAGATGTTTTACAATGGCTGGAAACTTATCTTAAAAATGAAGGGAAAAATACGTTAAGATTAGATTGCTTAGGGAATAACTTTAAACTAAATAAATTTTATCTTATTAATGGTTTTGAAAAAGTAGGTACTAGTGATGGACATACTATCTTTCAGAAGCGATTTTAAAAACAATAGCCTAATTTAACTTAGTCAATTATAAAAAAACCTTTGTCCATCCTCAATATGTGGAAGGCAAAGGTTTTTACGTATTAATCAGCTAAGTGAACTTGCAGGAAATCTAAAACCTCTTGAAGCGCATTTTGTACGACTGGATGATGGAAATCCTTTTCAAATACATGTTCCCCATTTGGAATCGTAATTAACTTCGTTTGAATGCCTTCTTTTATTAAAGCAGCTCTCATGAAAACAGATTGTAAATAAGGTACGTCTACGTCATTTGTTCCATGTAATAGTAATGTTGGTGGATAGTCATTCGTAACGTTATGGATGGGACTATATTTAATAAGTGAATCCTTTTGAATGGATGGGTTAGTTCCTGTAATTTCTTGAATCCACTCACCAGTCTGTCTAGCATATAAATATAGAAGAAATCGTTCTTCTACAGATGCATTTGTTATAACATCGTCGGTAATGATACTATTTGCCACTTCTTTTGAGACTATGTCTTTTTGGCAATAGTAACTATTTGGGCTAGTTGCCCATTCCGCACTAATATCTCCATAACCATAAAAAGAGACGATAGCACGTGGTTTATTTTTGAAAGTTCCTGTACTTAGAGCAAGAAAAGCCCCTGCGGAACTTCCTATTACGGCAATCTTTTTTGGATCAATAGAAAACTGCTTAGATCCTTCCGATTCTATCCATTGAAGGGCATCTTGAACATCCTCCAAAATAGCTGGTAGTTTTGTTTCAGGAGCTAGTCTATAATCAATAGAAAACACTCCATATCCATTTTTTGTATATAATTGAATCATTTCTTCACTTAGTTCTTCTTTTGTTCCCCAAAGTAGGCCGCCTCCATGAATGTAAACAACAACTGGGGCACTAAGCTGGCTAGTACCATAATAATCAGCTTCTAATGTAAAACGTTCATCTTTTTTATAAATGACTGTTTCTCTCATCATTATTCTTCACTTCCAATCGCTAATATAACGAAATAAAGTATAGCACTAAAGGATACGTCCTTCATTGTATACCGTGCACAATAAATCATCACACATCTTGGTTTCCTTCCACAATGACAGTCTAGTTGAAACTGTATAAAATGAACATATATAGGCAAGTCGTTTCATTTTGAAATTTTCGCTCTTACGGAGTTTTAAATAGATGTATGGAGTAATAGGACAGGGGGTACTTATATGGATAGTAAGAAAAGGTACGAGTTACTATTTAACAACATTAACCAATATAACTCCGGTGATAAAGGGATTACAAGAATTGCATACACAAACGAAGAGCAGACTTGTACGCATGCATTTATGCGTATGTGTATGGCAGAGCATTTAGATATTAGAATGGATCAATGTGGAAACGTTATTGCAAGAAGAAAAGGAAAAATGGATGAACTTCCACCTGTTGTTATGGGATCTCATCTTGATACCGTATATCAAGGTGGAAAATACGACGGGGTAGTTGGTGTCACTGCAGCGTTGGAAGTCATTAGACGTTTAAATGAAAAAGGTATTGAAACGGATCATCCCATTGAAATTATTTCATTTGCGTGTGAAGAATCTGCTCGTTTTGGTGTATCAACAGTAGGCAGTAAAGCAATGGCTGGCCAATTTGATCCGAGTAGATACAGAAACTTAGAAGACAAAGATGGAATTACGATGGAAAAAGCATTTGCACTATGTGCATTAGATATTAATAGCGTAGACCAAGCAAGTAGAGTGAACGAACAGTTTAAAGCATTTTTTGAATTGCATATTGAACAAGGTCCTGTATTGATCAATAACGATAAGAAAATTGGTATTGTTACAGGAATTGCAGCTCCCGTAAGGCTTCACGTAAAGATAATGGGGAAAGCATCTCATTCTGGCACAACACCTATGAATATGAGAAAAGACGCCCTTCTTGGTGCATCAGAAATTTCGTTAGCCCTTGAAAAAGCGGCAAAACGGGAAGAAGAATTTGGAACGGTTGCTACTATTGGAGTTTTAAATGTTCATAATGGTGCTATGAACGTTGTACCTGGAAACGTTGAAATTAAAATTGACATCCGATCAACTTCTCTACAATCACGACAACGAGTGCATAACCACTTAAACGAAACTATTACCTTAATCAAGCAAAACAGACAGTTGGATATAGAGAGTATAGAAATTAGTTCAGAAGAGCCAGTTCTTCTATCAGAAGAAATAAATGAAGTGCTAATAAATATTTGTGCACAAAAAAATATCTCTAATCAAATTATGCAAAGTGGGGCAGGGCATGACGCAATGAATATGGCCAAGTTATGTCCAGTAGGTTTAATCTTTATCCCATCGATAGATGGACTTAGTCATCACCCAAATGAGTACACTCCGCTAGAGGATGTAATGTTGGGGATAGATATACTAGAAGAAGCAATTTTACAATATTCCATCCATAATTAGAAAAATGCCGTAGTAAGGGAAACAGTCTAAAATTTTCAAATAAAAAAGAGCCAACTATTTTTTAGGATAGTTGGCTCTTTCTATATATTATTTCTTTTCAAGTTCTATTTCTTTAGCTTCTGATTTAACTTCCTCTTTGTCTTCATCATTTATAATATCTCGTGTAGAGGTTTTAAATTCTTTCAAGGTTTGTCCAACTGCTCTACCTAATTGAGGAAGCTTTGAAGGACCAAAAATAACTAAAGCAATTATTAATACGAGTATTAAACCCGGCATCCCTATATTTGGCATGGAATTTCCTCCATTTCTTTTTTGAATCATTACAAATATAACATACTTCGTTAGAAAACGAGAAGGACGAACATTGCGCTTTCCCAAAAAAATAGATAGAAGTTTTCTCCAAATATTAATGGATAAGTCTATACTTGCACTTAATAATGCAAAAGCGAAAGCGACGAGGAGACTGAAGCCATGCCCGCTGAAAGCGTCCGTCTGGAACGGAAATCAATACATTGGAAAAGGGACCATCTCTCAGTCGCTAAATGACTTTAGGGACAGCCCCTTTTTTAGTTTCCTACGTCTCTGGACCTACTTACTTTCCTTCTAAAGCCCGTTTGGAAAAATTTGCTTTTGAGAGATGATTAGAAAAGCAGATAAGGGGGCAAAATGCTTCTTATGAACGAGGTGAGGGAATGGAAAAAACTGTTTATATTGTGTTGAGTAATACGGGAACATTGTTTTCTAAAGCGATAGGTTTGTATACGAGAAAAGACATGAATCATGCATCCATCGCTTTCGATGAAGAATTGAATGAGATGTATAGTTTTGGTAGGAAGAATAAACATAATCCTTTTAATGGGGGATTCATTAGGGAAGAACCTACAAATGGACTTTTCAGAAGTGCAACATGTGCTATTTACAAATGTGAAGTAACATTTCAAGAATATAATCGAATGCGTAATAAGGTTCGTCGTATGGAACAGTATAAAGAATTATTTAAATATAATTTAATCGGATTATTTGGGGTAGCTATGAATCTTAAAATTGAGAGAGAGCATGCTTTTTTCTGTTCGCAATTTGTTGCAACGATGATGAATGAATGCCAATCCGCTCAGTTACAAATCGCACCTTGCTTAGTGCAACCACATCATTTTGAACAACATTCTTCGTTAACCCTTTCATATAAAGGAAACTTACAAACATATGTATATGATAAAAGAGGGATAGAAGAGACAGTCCAAAAGAATACTACGAAACGTATTGCATTTCAAATGTAGCGAAGTGCTTTTTGTTACAGTATATCACTATTAATTATCGCTTAATTATGTCATATTTATAATTGAAGTATTATATTGAATTTTGAGAAAAGTGATATTATGGGGGTTTAATAATGGAAAAGCTAGTGGAAATAAGAAAAACGTTTGATGAATTAGGAATTGAGGGTGTCTTGGTAACAGATGGTATCAATAGAAGATACTTAACAGACTTTACTGGAAGTGCTGGAACTGTGCTTATTTCAAAGACGGAAGCGTATTTATTAGTAGACTTTCGTTATACTAGTCAAGCAAATGCGCAGACAAAGGGTTTTACAGTAAAAGAAATAGATAGAGCCATTATTTATGAGGAAATAGGTAATCTTGCAAAAAGTTTAGGGATTAATAAGCTAGGATTCGAAAAACAACATGTATCCTATCATTACTATTCTCAGTTAAGTGAATATATAAATGTAGATTTAATCCCACTTTCTGGAGTGGTTGAAAAGTTGCGTATGATTAAAAGTGAATCTGAAATAGCCATTCTAAAAAAGGCAGCTGAAATTTCAGACGCTGCATTTTCGCATATTTTAACGGTTATTCGCCCTGGAATTACAGAGATTGAAATTGCAAATGAACTAGAATTTCATATGAGAAAATTAGGTGCTACTTCTTCTTCCTTCGATATGATTGTTGCGTCGGGCATTCGCTCTTCATTACCACATGGTGTAGCAAGCGAGAAGGTAGTGGAAAAAGGAGATATGATCACCCTTGATTTTGGTGCTTATTATAACGGTTATTGCTCCGATATGACGAGAACGATTGCTGTTGGAGAACCAAATCCCAAGCTTAAAGAAATATACACAATCGTTCATGGAGCGCTTGAAAATGCATTGAGTGGTATAAAGGCTGGAATGACAGGGAAAGAAGCAGATGCATTAACGCGTGATTTTATTTCTGAAAAAGGATATGGAGAGAATTATGGACATGGCATGGGTCATGGGATTGGTTTGTATATCCATGAAGATATTTTTATGAGTCCCAAATGTGAGCAGCTTATAGAAGAAGGAATGGTTTTAACGGTAGAACCGGGTATTTATATTCCTAATCTTGGTGGGGTTCGAATTGAGGATGATATTCTCATAAAGAAAGACGGAATAGAAATTATTACAAAATCCAATAAAGAATTAATTGTTCTATAACTGGCTCGTTTTATACTTAAAGCTTCTTTGACTTCCTTATAATCTAGGATGTTCAGAGAGGCTTTTATTAATTATTTGTTTATATAAATGGAAACTGGACAGAATATAGGTGGAAAGTAGAATCTATAAGATGTTTAGGAGGACAAAAAGTGACAAACGAGCAGTCTAACTTTGAAACAAATATGGAAGATGAGGATACATTAACGAATAGGCAAGGACATCCAATTACGAACAATCAAAACATAAGAACAGTAGGTAATCGTGGACCTGCAACACTTGAAAACTATGATTTTATCGAGAAGATTAGTCACTTTGACAGAGAACGTATTCCAGAACGGGTTGTGCATGCACGTGGTGCCGGGGCACATGGTTACTTCGAAGCGTATGGAGCAGTTGGAGATGAAAAAGTCTCCAAATATACACGTGCAAAATTGTTTCAAGAAAAAGGGAAACAGACGCCAGTGTTCGTACGATTTTCATCTGTTATACATGGAGGTCACTCTCCAGAAACATTGCGGGATCCACGTGGATTTGCGGTGAAATTTTATACGGAGGATGGAAACTGGGATTTAGTAGGGAACAATTTAAAGATTTTCTTTATTCGTGATGCGATTAAATTCCCAGATATGATTCATGCTTTTAAACCAGATCCTGTTACAAATATTCAAGATTCCGAGCGATTTTTTGATTTTTGTGCGAGTTCACCCGAATCGTTTCATATGGTTACATTCGTTTATTCGCCTTGGGGCATTCCAGCAAACTACCGAATGATGCAAGGCTCGGGAGTGAATACGTATAAATGGGTGAATCAAGAAGGAAAAGCGGTCTTAGTGAAATATCATTGGGAGCCTAAACAGGGCATTCGCAATTTAACCCAAATGGAAGCAGAAGAAATACAAGCGAAAAATTTCAATCATGCGACGCAAGATTTATATGATGCCATTGAAAAAGGTAATTTTCCTGAATGGGAGCTACTCGTGCAAACCATGAGTGACGATGATCATCCTGAGCTGGATTTCGATCCATTAGATGATACGAAGCTATGGCGAGAAGATATGTTTCCGTGGAAGGCCGTAGGAAAAATGGTGTTAAACAGAAACCCAGAGGATTATTTTATGGAAGTGGAGCAAGTTGCCTTTGGGACTGGTGTACTCGTAGATGGACTGGATTTCTCTGATGACAAAATGCTGCAGGGACGTACCTTCTCTTATTCCGATACACAGAGGCATCGTGTGGGAGCAAATTACTTACAGCTTCCAATCAATGCACCGAAAAAAAGAGTAGCGACCAATCAAAGTGGTGGTCAAATGGCATACAGATTGGATAGAGGTCCATTCCAAAATCCGCATATCAATTATGAACCTTCTATATTAGATGGATTACAAGAAGCAGAGCAGCATGGTACAGAATATACACCTATGATTAAAGGGCGTTTAGTCCGTGAATCCATTGAGAGAGACAACAATACAAAACAAGCTGGAGAGACTTATCGCAACTTCGAACAGTGGGAAAAAACTGAACTCATATCGAACCTTGTAAATGACTTAGCCAAATGCGACAAGCGAATTCAAGAAAAAATAATTGCTTTAGCGGAAGAAGCCGACGAAGACTATGGTCGACATTTAAGAGAAGGCCTGAAAAAAGCACCAAAGGGCGGTTCCAGTCAAGCACCTCTAGGAAATAAAGACGGCGATCAAGCACCAAAAGAGGCAATTGATAAAAGCCACGAAGCAGATCCATACTAATAGCGTAGCCCCACTTTCCGATCTATCAGAAGGTGGGGCTTTAGCACAAGGTTTTTACTATCTACTTTCTGAAACAGAAGTAGTATTTTGATAGGAAAAAATACTGTATACTAAGTAGAAATCATTATGGAATGGGGTTCGAGATGAGTACCTATAAAGTAATTTTATTTGATTTAGACGGAACACTTTCAGATCCAAAAGTAGGTATCACGAAATCGGTTCAATATGCGTTAGGGAAAATGGGGATTATCGAGCCAGATATTGATAAACTTGATTGCTTTATAGGCCCACCATTACAAGTTTCTTTTGCGGAGTATTATGATTTGGATGACGTTAATTCGCATCAAGCAATCGAATATTACCGTGAAAGATTTAAGGATCAAGGTATGTTTGAAAATGAAATCTATGCAGGTATCTCAGCTTTATTGGAAATTTTAACGAATGAATCTATTAAGCTAGTAGTTGCTACTTCCAAGCCGACTGTCTTTGCAGAAGAAATATTAAAGTATTTTCAAATTGACCAGTTTTTTGAACTAGTTGTG
This sequence comes from Psychrobacillus sp. FSL H8-0483, assembly GCF_038637725.1. Lineage (NCBI taxonomy): Bacteria > Bacillati > Bacillota > Bacilli > Caryophanales > Bacillaceae > Psychrobacillus > Psychrobacillus sp. FSL H8-0483. The sequence goes on along the minus strand of NZ_CP152052.1, from coordinate 3,561,354 downwards.
GGAAGTAACTTAGATGGCAGTCGATCGGCTAAAACAGAAATTATACAATATATATTAGATTCATATAAAGGCTATAAGAAAGAGGAGTTTATCATGATTGGGGACCGTAAGCATGATATTATTGGAGCAAATAATACTGGTATTGCTTCTATAGGCGTTACTTATGGATATGGTTCAGAGGGTGAGCTCCAGGATGCTAACGCTACTTATATCGTGAGAAGTGTAAGCGAATTAAATAGTTTTTTCGTTTAATGCCCCGTGAGTCTCAAATATAGTGGAATAACTAGTATGTATTGACTCCCAGGTGTACTGCTTTAAAATAAGTGCTATAGAGGGAGTGTTGAAGATGGGGTTACTTGGATTTGCAGCAATTTCACTAGTTATATTGTTTGGATTATTTGTACTGGCCATTGCGATCTTTGTTCTATTGAAAATGTCGAAAAAATAGGCTCTGTTAAACTAGGGCACTGAAAAACTCTATTACAGAATTTTTTATGATAAATATTTGAAGTGACGATACTGTGTACTATAGGATTTAGCACGGTGGCGTGAGATTCCTGTGGGAAAGCGAGACAGCCGAGACCCCGCACGAAGTGTTAAAGAAGAAGGAAGGCTAAGTACCGCCTCATCCTGAGGCAACGCCTTCATGACCAACATCGTGTTGGCCCGAGGAGGCTATGCGCTCGCCCACGGAAAGCGAACAGAGCCGTGCTAAATCCAATTAGCGGATATTTATTAGGAATTTTATTAGAATACCACTTTTTCAGTGCCCTTTGTTAAATTAGAGTGTTGTATTTTAGAAGAATATATTTTGTGACGAAAATCCGCAGGAATCTAGCGGATTTTTGTCGTTAACAACATGATCGTTTAACAGATCAAAAAATAAAGAAGGGTTGAACTACTGCTTAATGTAGTGGTTCACCAAAATATTAGAAAGGGGAATTCCAAATGAAACACATTTGTATAATCGGTGGTTCAGGAATGTTGGCTGGGGTCACAACGTGGTATGCAGACAATGATTATATTGTTTCAGTAGTCGCACGAAACGAAGAAAAAATGAACAGAATGAAAAATGCTTGTTCAAATCCCGAGAATATTAGAGGAGTCTACGTTGATTATCGAGATTCTACGAAATTGGAGGAATCACTACAGCAAAATATAAATAGATATGGTCCATTTTCAGAGGCGGTTGTTTGGGTACACTCGGATGGGTTAAATGCACTGACAACTGTATTTGAATTATTAGGGGAAAAGACTACAGTTTGGCATGTAATTGGTAGTAAAGGTAATGCTCAAAATCTCCAAAAACAATATTACCCGACGAAAGATATCCAGTATAACCTGATACAGTTAGGATTTTTAAGAGTTAATAATAGTCAAAGGTGGTTAACTAACAATGAAATCGCTGACGGGGTTATTTACTCTATTCGTTCGGGGGATAGCTATAATTTAATTGGTGAGATCTCTTAAACTTGCTTTTTTGCATACTTGTTCTAGAACCAGTATAATGAATGAGATTTTACATAGAAACGTTAGCCTGGTCCTTGGATCAGGTTTTTATTTTTGGGGAGGGAATACAGATGAAGTTAGTTTCATGGAATGTGAACGGCTTGCGTGCATGTGTGCAAAAGGGATTTTTAGATTATTTTAATGAAGTGAATGCCGATATTTTTTGTGTGCAGGAGACGAAGCTACAAAAAGGTCAAATCGACTTGCAGTTAGATGGGTATGACCAGTATTGGAATTATGCTTTGAAAAAAGGTTACTCTGGGACAGCTGTGTTTACAAAAGTGAAACCACTTACAGTTAAATATGGAGTAGGTGATTTAGAAACAGAAGATGAAGGTAGAATACTTACATTGGAGTTCGAGGACTTTTACTTAGTTAATGTATATACACCAAATGCTAAACGTGATTTAACAAGACTTCCTTACCGGCTTGAATGGGAAGACGAGATGCGTGCTTATTTAACAAATCTAGATACGGTTAAGCCAGTCATCATGTGTGGCGATCTAAATGTAGCGCATGCAGATATAGACTTGAAAAATGCTAAGTCTAATAAAGGAAACTCTGGTTTTACATTAGAGGAATGTGGGAAAATGACCGATTTACTTGCAGAAGGATTTGTGGATACTTTCCGGTATTTTTATCCAGATCAAGAAGATGCCTATTCATGGTGGTCGTATATGAGTAAAGTAAGAGAGCGTAATATTGGATGGAGAATTGATTATTTTATTGCGTCCCAAAAAATGACGCCTATTTTGAAGGATGCATCAATTGATGCGCATGTAATGGGTAGTGATCATTGTCCCGTTATTTTAGAACTGAATTGAAAATTAGTGGTTAGCTCGTGAAATATTCAATATATAACGAGAAAAGGTATTATACTTTAGTGAAATAGAGTACAATATTTTTAAATCAAATATTCTGGAGGTACCAATAGATGAATACTTTAGCTTTGCAGTTAAATGAAAAAATGAAAAATGAAAACCCAGCAATCTTCGATATGTTATCCGATTTAGGACAAAATTTATATTATCCTAAAGGTATTTTAAGTCAAAGTGCAGAAGCAGGAAAAAAAGCACACCGCTTTAACGCAACAATCGGAATCGCAACGGAAAATGGAGAACCTATGCATTTCCGTCATATACAAGATAAATTAGGGTATGCTCCAAAAGATATTTACCCATATGCAGCCCCACAAGGAAAAGAATTATTACGCTCCATATGGAAAGAAAAATTATTAGTTGATAACCCTTCTATGCAAAATAAATCAATTGGATTGCCAATTGTAACTAGCGCATTAACACATGGTTTAAGTATTGCAGCAGATTTATTTATGAATCCGGGAGACGTAGTTATCACGCCAGAACAATATTGGGGTAACTACAATACAGTATTTCAAATTAGAAGAGGCGGTCGTGTAGAAACCTTTCCTTTGTTCAATGAAAACGGTGGTTTCCATGTAGATGCATTCCGCGAATCGCTTGCAAAACAAAAAGAAAAAGCAATTGTCTTATTAAACTTCCCGAACAATCCAACTGGCTTTACCCCTTCTATTGAAGAAGCAGAAGCAATTGTTCAAGTTTTAAAAGATGTTGCAGCTTCTGGAACTAAACTAGTTGTGTTATTAGATGATGCGTATTTCGGTTTGTTCTATGAAGATTCCATAAAGGAATCATTATTTGGTTTATTAGCAGAGAGTCATCCGAACATTTTACCTGTAAAAATCGACGGAGCAACGAAAGAAAATTACGTATGGGGACTACGCGTTGGGTTTATCACTTATGCAGCAACTCCAGATGTTTTAGATGCACTAGAACAAAAAACAAAAGGGATTATTCGAGGAACTATTTCGAGTGGATCTCATATATCTCAAACGATTCTTCTAGAGTCATTACAATCAGAGGAGTTTTTAAAAGAAAAAGAAGAGAAGTTCCAAATTATGCAAGGCCGTGCAGTGAAAACGAAACAAGTACTTGAAAACGAAAAGTTTGCTCCTTATTGGACTTACTATCCATTTAACTCAGGTTACTTCATGTGCTTGAAACTAAATCATGTAGATGCAGAAACACTTCGTTTACATTTATTGGATGAATACGGAGTGGGCGTTATTGCAAGCAATAAAACGGATATTCGTGTAGCATTTTCTTGTGTGGAAGAAAGTGATATTGAAGAACTGTTCGAAATAATTTATAAAGCGTGCGAAGACTTAACAAGATAATTGTAAGATATCACATGTATTGATTAACCAAAAGTACCCAGTAAATTGCAATTAGTGATAAAACACTAGGCACTTTATGTACAGGTGCTTTTGGAGTGCTTGGAACTGAACGAGTTCTTCACCATTATCGAGATTTCTTGATGCAGAGGGATGCGACAAAGTCGCATCCCTCTGCATTTTTTTGATAATCGTGTGGTAGTCGTTCGTCATTCACCTCTTGCTACACTAGCCCTAGTGATCATTTCGTCCAAAGCCAACCAAATACGTACAAGAGCAAGATGGAATCCTTGCGCATTTCTTGTGAAATTTTAATGGGGCAAATTGGATAAACAACAGTCGTGGTTAAATATGAAACTATCTAAGAGAAAAACTTTCTTAGGTAGTTTTTTTGTTACCACATTTCCTTCTTAGAATTATTCTCTTTTGAAAAGCATATTTTAATAGAGGTTATAATCTCTCATTATATTTTGCCAACTGGTTAGATAAAGAAGGAGGAATAAATGATGCGAAGACACGAATCATCTGTTTGGCCAAAGATCATTATTAGCTCTTGTATTGCTTTCCTTGTATTAGTCGGGCTTATTTTTATTGGAATCACTGGAGATGACGAAGAAGAAATAAATCCTTATGCAGTATTGAAAGTAAAGGATGAAGAAAAACCGGTGGAAGTAAAGTTAGAAGGAAAGGAAACACAGAGTCCAGCAAATCCAAATGAGAAGGTGGAGTATGCGTCAACAGAGTGGGCATTCCATGGAGGAGATTATTACAACAGACGTTACTCCATACTAAATCAAATTACAGCTGAAAATATTGGAGATTTAAAGCCGACGTGGGTGACGAGTCTAGGGTCAGGCGCGGAAGATAAATATTCTGGGGAAGCTACGCCACTTGTTGTAGATGGCATGATGTTTATTACAACCGGAGCAAACGACATTTTTGCACTTGATGCAAAAACAGGGGAACAAATATGGGCATATACCCCTGATATTCCACAAGAGATGGATACAGTATGTTGTGGATGGACAACTCGTGGAGTTGCAGTTGGGGATGGAAAAGTATATGCAGGATTATTAGATGCTCGTTTAATCGCACTTGATCAAAAAACCGGTGAATTATTATGGGAAACAAAAGTAGCAGAATGGGAAGAAGGATATACAGTGACAAGTGCCCCACTTTACTATAACGGTAAAGTTTATACCGGTGTATCTGGTGGGGAATATGGTATTCGAGGTCGCGTAATGGCTTATGACTCTGATTTAGGCTTTGAGGTTTGGCGTTTCTATACAATACCAGGACCAGGCGATGTTGATGGAGATACTTGGCCTTCCGATAACGATGCATGGTTAACTGGAGGGGGACCAGTTTGGAATACGCCAGCGGTAGATCCAGAGCTTGGTTACATTTATTTTGCAACAGGAAATACTGCTCCTGACTTAGACGGTAGTAATCGTGAAGGAGATAATCTTTATGCAAACTCTGTAGTGGCAGTAAATGCAGAGAACGGAGATTATGTGTGGCATTTTCAAGAAGTGCATCATGATATTTGGGATATGGATCCTACCAACCCCGTTATTTTATATGATGTAGAGATGGACGGAAAGATGCGTAAAGGTCTTGGGCAAGCGGGTAAAACTGGTTGGGTTTATTTGTTAGACCGTACGGATGGAACACCGTTAGTAGGAATTGAAGAAAAACCAGTGCCGCAAGAGGAACGACAAAAAACAGCTGCAACTCAACCGTTCCCAGTTGGGGATTCCTTTGTTCCCCAAACTATAACGGAAGAAGATATTGCAAATGATTTAGGGCCTGAATTTACAGGAGAAGTTGGAAGTATCTTTACTCCGTTTTGGGATGTGCCGATCACACTTAAACCTGGACCATTTGGGGGGGCAAACTGGCCACCTTCCGCATACAATCCTGATACTGAGTATTATTATGTACTAGGTAATGATCACTACATGTCATTTGAAAGAAATGAATTAACGGAGTTTTCAGAGGGTGACGCTTATTTGGGAAGTATTTTTGGCCCAGTTTTAAATTCGCCAACTAGAGGGACAGTTACTGCAATAGATGTAAAAACAAATAAAATAGCATGGCAACAAAAATGGGATGCTCTAGCTTATAGTGGTGTGTTAACAACTGCTGGAAATCTTGTATTTGTAGGTCATAATGATGGTCGTCTCATTGCATTCGATGCAAAAACGGGTGATCAAGTGTGGGAATATATGATGGATGCAGGGGCAAATGCACCATCCATAACATATGAAATAGATGGAGAACAATATATTTCGATTTATGCGGCAGGAAATGCACTTGCAGGTAGTAAGCATGGAGATAAGGTATATACATTTAAATTAGGCGGAACTTTACCAGAGGGGAAAGTAATCGACGGTTCAGCTAAAAGCAAAGTTAATGAGCTTACTGAAGAGAAAGCTACAGAAGGCGAAACAGTAAGTAGTGCGGCTGTTGGTCTTGAAATATTTAACAACAGCTGTATCGCTTGTCATGGCGATCAAGGTGCAAATGGACACAATGGACCAAACTTACAAAACAGTAAAATTGCAGAAAGTAAAGAGGATGTATTAGAACGCATTACAAATGGAAAATCTACCATGCCATCGTTTAAAGATACTTTAACTCCTGAAGAGATGGAAGCGGTTGCGGACTATGTAGTAACCGTAATCTCTCCGCAAGGTAAATAAAATAGTACGATAGTAAAACTGTCTAAGAGTAAGAGGTCTTAGACAGTTTTTTTGTTATAAAAACCTCTATTTGAGGATAAATGTTTACAAGTGTTTTTACGTCTAGATTCTTGCATAAACCTAGTATCAGAAAAGATTTGTAGCGATGCTGATTAAAAACTATAAGTAAATTTCTATCTTAATAGATTTGAAAGCGGAAACATTTGAGTTTATTTTCATAAATAGTACGTTGTCATTAAAATACGAACATTTATCACTTCGTTGATTGAAGCGGCGGGCGGCGACTCCAGCGGGATGAGTGAAGCAGATAAGTCATCACAAACGACGCGTGAGTTGCGGTGATGGCTTATCGCTCACCCCGCGGAAAGCGTCCGCCTATAGCGGAAATCAACTATACTTTATTCCGTGTAAAATATATATTTCTTTAGTTTCCTTTAGTATTGTGCGTGCTTTTTCATGTAAATTGGAATAATGAAATTGATTCATTTATTTTGAATTCGAATTAAAATTTATTGTAATGAGATTGAAGTAGTTGCAGAATATATTGTGACAGTGATATATCTCCAATGGGTAAATAATGATTTAATTGACGAGAACCAGCCATCATTTCGGTGGCTGGTTTTCTTGTGTGTTATTAGTCCAAGAATATGTCGAAATAGTGTATACTTAGTTCAATTGTTATGGAGAAGGGGATCTTATCTTTATGAAAAAAATTTATCCAGACGACGGTTTAGCATTACATACTGATTTATATCAAATAAATATGGTCGAAGCTTATTGGGCTGATAATATGCATGAACGAAAAGCTGTGTTTGAATTATTTTTCCGGAAGCTTCCATTTGGAAATGGGTACGGAATTTTTGCAGGGTTGGAGAGATGTCTAGATTATTTACGAGATTTTCATTTTACAGAAAGTGATCTAGATTATTTACAAAACGAGCTTGGTTATCGAGAGGATTTTATCGCTTACTTGAAGACAGTACGTTTTACTGGTGATGTGTACTCAATGGTGGAAGGGGAACTAGTTTTTCCAAATGAGGCCATTATGCGTATTGAATCTACATTAGCAGAAGCTCAATTAGTTGAAACTGCATTATTAAATATCGTAAATTACCAAACCTTAATTGCAACAAAAGGTTCTCGTATAAAACAAGTAGTGAAAGACGAAGTTGCTATGGAGTTTGGTTCTAGACGTGCGCAAGAAATGGATGCAGCTATTTGGGGTACACGTGCTGCCTATATCGGTGGGATTGAAGCATCGAGTAATGTTCGTGCAGGAAAGTTGTTTGGCATCCCCGTCTCCGGAACACATGCCCATTCTTTAGTACAAGCATATAAAAATGAATATGATGCTTTCCATTCGTATGCTAAACGTCATAAAGATTGCGTCTTTTTAGTGGATACATATAACACCTTAAAAACAGGTGTTCCAACTGCTATTAAGGTTGCGAAGGAGCTTGGTGACACGATTAACTTTATCGGGATTCGCCTAGATTCAGGGGATATTTCATTTCTTTCAAAAGAAGCTAGAAAAATGTTAGATGAAGCTGGTTTTACAGATGCGAAAATTATCGTATCTAATGACTTAGATGAATACACAATTCTAAACTTGAAAGCTCAAGGTGCCAAGGTAGATAGCTGGGGTATTGGAACGAAACTAATTACAGGGTATGATCAGCCTGCACTTGGAGCTGTTTATAAAATAGTTTCTATTGAAAATGAAGCAGGAATAATGGAAGATACGATCAAAATTTCTTCTACAACCGAAAAAGTAACAACGCCTGGTCAGAAAAAACTGTACCGTATCATTGATAAAGAAAATGGAAAGGCAGAGGGCGACTATATTACAATGCACGATGAAGACCCTACGCATGAGGAACGCTTAAAAATGTTCCATCCGGTCCATACATTCGTATCAAAATTTGTAACCAATTTCGAAGCGAAAGATTTACATGTAAAAGTAATTGAGGGTGGACAAGTTATTTATGAAAATCCTGATTTACCAGACATTCGTCAATATGCGCATGATAATTTAGAATTACTATGGGATGAATATAAACGATCCCTTAACCCAGAAGAATATCCAGTCGATTTAAGTCAAAAATGTTGGGATAATAAAATGCGTAATATTCAAGAAGTGAAGGAAATGGAACATTATTTCATTGCTCAAAATGGAGGTCGTTAAAGATGTCATCAAAGCAACGAGAGATTATAGAGACGCTAAAAGTAAAGCCAATTATTGTTGTAGAAGAAGAAATTCGTTTAAGTATCGATTTTATGAAAGCATATTTAAAGAAGCATCCATTCTTGAAAAGTTTAGTTTTAGGCATTTCCGGAGGGCAAGATTCTACATTAGTTGGAAAACTTGCTCAACTGACAGTAGACGAATTAAATAAGGAAATTGGCGAAGAACAGTATGTGTTTATAGCAGTAAGTTTGCCGTATGGCGTGCAATTTGATGAAGCAGAACGTCAAGATGCGCTTCATTTTATTAACCCTTCCCAACGCGTAACAATTAACATTAAAGAATCGGTGGATGCAAGTGCTCGTGCACTAGCCGAAGCGGGTATTACGCTATCAGATTTTGCAAAAGGCAATGAGAAAGCAAGAGAGCGCATGAAGGCCCAGTATTCCATTGCTGCAATGCATAATGGAGTTGTCCTTGGGACAGACCATGCTGCAGAAGCAGTCACTGGATTTTATACAAAGTATGGAGATGGGGGTGTCGATTTAACGCCAATTTTCCGTTTGAATAAAAGACAAGGAAAGCAATTACTCAAGCAGTTAGGTTGTCCAGAGCATTTATATTTAAAGACACCTACCGCTGATTTAGAAGAAGACCGCCCTGCACTTCCAGACGAAGTGGCACTTGGTGTAACTTATGAGGAAATTGATGACTACTTAGAAGGTAAAATGGTATCGAAGGAAGCACAAGAAAAGATTGAAGGCTTCTATAATCGCTCGAAGCATAAACGTTTTATGCCGATTACTGTTTTTGATGATTTTTGGAAATAATAAAACGAAGTCGAATTGTCTCCAATGAGGTAATTCGACTTTTTAATTTGTATTTTTTTGTAATTTTCGGTATGCTTGTAAAGTATTAAATTAATATTCTAACTAATCTATCAATAGTGAGTGTTGGGGGTAAGCAGATGACAGAACAAAGTCAAATTCACGCAATTATAGCGAATATAGAAAAAGTAATGATAGGTAAGAAAAATATAGCGGAGCTTGCGGTAATTGCTCTCTTATCAGAGGGACATGTACTTTTAGAGGATGTTCCGGGAGTAGGGAAAACGATGATGGTTCGAGCTCTCGCAAAATCAATAGGTGCCGATTTTAAAAGAATTCAATTTACGCCAGATTTATTGCCATCCGATGTATTGGGGGTTTCCATTTACAATCCGAAAGAAATGGAATTTGAATTTAGACCTGGTCCGATTTTAGGAAATATTGTCCTTGCAGATGAGATTAATCGTACTTCTCCAAAAACGCAATCCGCTCTGTTAGAAGGAATGGAAGAAGCGTCCGTTACGATTGATGGAGTGACTATGCCAATTCCAAAGCCGTTTTTCGTTATGGCTACGCAAAATCCAATTGAGCATGAAGGAACGTATCCTTTGCCAGAAGCTCAGCTGGACCGTTTTTTATTGAAACTAAAAATGGGATATCCACATCCAAGTGAAGAAATAGAAATACTAAATAGATTAGAGCACGCTACTCCTATTGAGACTTTGGAGCCTGTCCTTTCTTTGGAGGAATTAATACACCTACAGAAGCAAGTGAAGCTGGTAAAAGTAGATTACACGATGAAAGGGTATATTGTAGATCTTGCAAATCGAACGAGACAAGATACTTATATATACTTAGGTGTTAGTCCTCGAGCTTCCATAGCATTAATGCGAGCTTCCCAAGCTTTTGCCATGCTACAAGGAAGGGACTTCGTTACACCAGATGATATTCAGTACTTAACTCCATTTGTTTTTGGGCATCGTGTCATCCTTCGACCAGAAGCAAGATATGATGGCATTTCAACAGAGGAAGTATTATCTCGAATCGTGAAGCGAACACCTGTCCCGATTAAGAGGAAAATAAGTCAATGATGCAATGGCTCAAACGATTAAAGAAGCTAAAAGGCTTTACAGGTATCTTGTTTCTTCTAATTGTTGCGTTTGTCTATGCAATGTTTCAAGGGGGATTTGTTAGTTGGTTTCTATTTTACCTCGTCGTTCCTCTTTCTATTTATTCGTTTCTATTATTCTTGTATCCATTATCTAAAGTAGAAGTGGAACGAACCATTGAAACGCGCAAGGTATATAGCGGAGGGAAATTTTCAGCAATCGTTCGAGTGAAACGAAATAATCGTTTTCCGCTTATGTATATTAAGTATAAGGAAAATGTAAGTTCTACGCTTGAGCATACAACCTCATGGAAAAGGCTAGCTTTTTGGGGAATGAAAAAAGAGCTTACGTGGACGTTTGAAATCGATCATATTCCTCGTGGAGAGCATGTCTTAGAGGGTTCAACCATTCAGGTATGTGACTTATTCGGATGGATACAAAAAGAAACGGTTATCTCAAACAAAAAGATAATCCTCGTATTTCCTAATTTAACGGAGATGGTATATATTCCGATTGAAACAAGATACGACCAAGGAGCAGCCTTATCCAGGATTCAAACGATGAAGGATACGTCCATGGCAACGGGAGTAAGATCTTACCAACCAGGAGATCGTGTTTCGTGGATTCACTGGAAATCATTTGCCCGCACTCAAACACTTAAAACGAAAGAGTTTGAAGACCGCCAATCACAAGACTTGTTCGTTTTAATAGATAGAACTCCTTCTAATCTTTTTGAAGAAGTGGTCGATTTATCCGCCTCAATCATGCAAGCAGTCGTTCGGCATCAAGCATCTAGTGGCTTTTTGTCTCTTGGGGAAAATCGTTTATTTCTTCCGTCTGTTCAAACGGAAGAACAGCTACAACGTGTGCTTTATCATTTAACAAAAGTTCAAGCCGGTTTAACAAAGCCGGTCGAGCAAGTAGTCTTGCATGATGGTGCATTAGCGCAAGCAACATCCCTCTTGTATATTACTAGTAGACTTACACATGAATGGATCGATAGTATTCAAAAGACAGCAGGTAACTTACGTGTTTGTACTTGCTTTGTTGTAAAGCAAAAAAATGAGAAATCACTAAAAGAAGAACATTCTCTGTACCAGTATGCAAGGAGCAGAGGAATACAGGTTCATAATATAACAAAGGATCGGTTTGCCCAAGCATTTTTGGAGGTGAAGCGTTCATGAGTGCAAAGACACAAGAAACAATTTTATCCTTTATCATTTATTTTTCTGTTTACCTTTTAATGGTCGAATGGTTAAAGCCTGTTATTGAGTTAACGGATACGGATAATTTGAATTTATTTTGTTACTATTTAGCGTTATCTTTTTTATTCTACTTACTAAAGTTGAACTGGAAATATGCAACTCTATTAAAATTGCTATTTATTTGTTGGGTAATCGTGGCTCTTTACACGGACCTTTCCTTTTTATCAAGAGAGGCATTTTCTTATTTATGGGAAACTCTCGTAGTAAATGTCCAAGCAATCGTGACGCAAGAATGGCAAAAAATGAATGACCCTTTTCGTACAGTATTGTTTTTTATCCTGTTATGGATGACTACGTATTTATTGAATTATTGGATTCGTGTTCGAAAAAATCTGCTCTTATTCTTTGTGCTCACTGTTTTATTTATAACGATTTTAGATACCTTCAGTGGCTATAACGGAGACAAGAGTATTGTGATCATATTAATTTCTGGGTTTATCGTAATGGGATTGTTATATGCACAAAAGCTTATGAGTGAAAATAAAGAGGAAATGAAAGGAACATTTTTATTCGCCTCAGTTACTAGTTTAGTAGTGCTACTTTTGATAAGTGGAGTGTTTGCCTACACATTGCCAAAAGCAGGACCAAGCTGGCCAGATCCAGTGCCATTTTTCACATCTTCGAACCCTAATGCTTCTTTTGGAGAAGGTAGTAAAGGTAATGGAGTGACTCGGAAAGTAGGGTATGGGGAGAATGATGAAGAGCTAGGTGGGGGTTTTAGTAGCGATGATACACCAGTGTTTATGGCAAATGTACAAACGGAGCAATATTGGAAAATAGAGACGAAGGATACGTATACCTCGAAAGGGTGGATTCAATCTAGTATAGATTCTGAAATTAGTAGCTTTAATTCAGGGGAATCGATCATTTCAGACATTGCTCCTGGAAATGAGGACGGGACATCTGTTGCAAGTATTAATATGCTACAAGAGTTTCCTTTTATCATGCAGCCTTATGGAATAAAAAGCGTAGATTCAATAAGCCAGGCACCTTTTCGGATGGACATGGACACGAGGAATCAAAAAGTTTCTACTTTTATTGGGGAAAATACTGTACCCATTATGAATTATGATACCACGTTTAGTGAGCCAGTTTACAGTTTAAAAGCACTTCGAAGTGCAACCATTGAAGACGTAAATGCACTATCAAGTGAGTTTGATAGATATTTACAACTGCCAGAAAATTTACCAACAAGAGTAAGAGATCTAGCTACTTCTATTACGGAAGGTAATAGAAGTTTATATGATAAGGCAATATCAATTCAACGATACTTTCGTCAAAATGGTTTTAGTTACAATCAAAACTTCGCGGCTATTCCAGAGGGTGACACTGATTATGTCGATCAGTTTTTATTCGATACGAAGGTAGGCTATTGTGATAACTTTTCCACCTCTATGGTCGTTTTACTTCGCTCGGAAGGAATTCCATCACGTTGGGTGAAAGGCTTTGCTCCAGGTGAAGTTGTTGATCAGATAGATGGTGTGCCAGTATTTGAAGTAACGAATAATAATGCTCATTCTTGGGTGGAAGCATATTTCCCTAACGTAGGGTGGATGACTTTCGAGCCAACTATTGGATTTTCCAATAATCCAACCGTAAATTATGACATTGACGCTCAATCAGATGAGCCAGAAGTACCCGAAGCAAGTCCAACTCCAACTCCCGAAAAACCAAAGTCTGAAAATGAGCAGTCAGAAATTTCTATAGGCTTCACGGAAATGATGAAAACTGTTGCCAAATGGGTATCTGAACGAAAGGCATTAATAATCTGGACCCTAGTTGGAATAACTTTCTTCAGTTTGCTTGTGTATCGACATAGAGGGAAGTGGCTATCCAAAGTGCTTATACCTGTATATCGAATGAGAAAAAAGGATTGGAATACTTTTGAGAAAATGTACCACCAGTTATTAAAAGAACTTAATAGGTACGGTCTAAAAAGAGAGCAAGGGCAAACTCTTATGGATTTTGCAAAACAGGTTGATATAAACTTTGGAGACCGACATATGAGAAGGCTGACAAGTACGTATGAAAATGGATTTTATGGTAACAATAAAGATAATGTAAATTACGCATTAATGAGAGAAAGTTGGGAAAATTTAATCAATCAACTAAGCGGTTGATTTTAGGTTCGACAACCTGTAAACTGAAGTCAAATTAAATTGACCAAGTTGCCCTCGTATATGTCCGATAATATGGTTCGGATGTCTCTACCAAGTTACCGATAATAACTTGACTATGAAGGTGAATGCAGTCATGTCTTTTTTAGGGACATATGCATTCACCTTTTTGATGTAGAGAACGTAAACGCGTAGAGAGAGTAATACTTTCATACGCGTTTTTTTTAATCTTATTCAGTAAAACATCCAAATACCAAAGTGAATTTGATTGAGAGGCGCAACTTGGATTACTTATAAGAAGAGGTGGATGCTAATGTCTTCAACTCCATTGTTGATAGAACAAGAAAAGATCGTCGTACTAGATTTCGGAAGTCAATACAACCAATTAATCACGCGTCGTATTCGTGAATTTGGAGTATACAGTGAACTACATCCGCATACAATCACAGCCGAAGACTTAAAGAAAATGAATGCTACAGGTATCATTTTCTCCGGCGGCCCAAACTCTGTATACGATGAAAATGCATTTCATATTGACCCAGCAATATATGAAATTGGCGTTCCTATTTTAGGGATTTGCTATGGTATGCAATTAATGTCACAACATTTCGGTGGAAAAGTGGAAAAAGCTTCTCATCGTGAATACGGTAAAGCGGAAATTGATGTGAAAAATGCGACGGCTCTATTTGGAAAACTTCCTGCGAATCAAGTTGTATGGATGAGTCATGGTGACCATGTAACTGTAGCGCCAGAAGGATTTGAAGTAATCGCAACTAGCCCATCATGTGAAGTAGCAGCAATGGCAAATGAAACGAAGAAATTTTATGCAGTTCAATTCCATCCAGAAGTAAGACATTCTGCTTATGGAATCGAATTACTTCGTCAGTTCGTATTTGACGTTTGTCATGCAACTGGTGATTGGACAATGGAAAGCTTTGTTGAAATGGAAATTGAAAAAATTCGTGCTGAAGTTGGCGACAAAAAAGTTCTATGCGCACTAAGTGGTGGAGTAGATTCTTCTGTAGTTGCTGTGTTAATTCATAAAGCAATAGGCGATCAATTAACTTGTATGTTTGTGGATCACAACTTGAACCGTAAAGGTGAAGTTGCACAAGTAATGAAGACTTTCACAGAAGGCTTTAACATGAAAGTTATTAAAATTGATGCACGTGAACGTTTCATGAATAAATTAGCTGGCGTTTCTGATCCAGAGCAAAAACGTAAAATTATTGGTAACGAATTCATTTATGTATTTGATGAAGAGGCGTCTAAATTAGATGGTATGGATTTCTTAGCTCAAGGTACTCTTTATACAGATATTATTGAATCTGGTACTGCGACAGCTCAAACGATTAAATCTCACCATAACGTAGGTGGACTACCTGAAGATATGCAGTTCAAGTTAATCGAGCCTTTAAAAACATTATTTAAAGACGAAGTGCGTGCACTTGGTTTAGAGCTTGGTCTTGACGAAGCAATCGTTTGGCGTCAACCATTCCCAGGTCCTGGTTTAGGTATCCGTGTACTTGGTGAAATCACAGAAGAAAAACTTGAAATCGTTCGTGAATCTGATGCAATTCTTCGTGAAGAGATTGCAAAAGCTGGTCTAGATCGTGATATTTGGCAGTACTTCACAGTGCTTCCTGACATCCGTAGCGTTGGTGTAATGGGCGATGCACGCACATATGACTATGCAATCGGTATCCGTGCAGTAACTTCTATTGATGGAATGACTTCTGACTGGGCACGTATCCCTTGGGACGTTCTAGAAAAAGTAAGTGTTCGTCTTGTAAATGAAGTTCCACACATCAACCGCGTAGTGTATGATATTACGAGTAAACCACCAGCAACGATTGAGTGGGAATAGGAAGTGAAGTTTAACTAAAAGCAAAATAAGATAAACCCTGATATACCAATGTTTATCGTTAGTTTTTAGTTAGGTACATCGCTTGTTACGTGCAACTATTTATTATGAAAAAATTAAACTCTCCTATATTCGTGTTTTGCGAATGAGGGAGAGTTTTTTTATGTCTAAAATTATGTTACTCATACAAGAGTTTTATTAAAACAACAAATTAAAGGTAGGTATAGTCATTTCCGGGCGCTATTTACAACTTTATTAGAAGATGCTAATAAAAGTCCTTGTAATTCATTTTAAAAGACACCTTTCTTTTATTTTGTGTTGCCTTACAGGAAAAACCCTCGATTCTTTTTTAGAATCGGTTTTTTTGTTCTCTTACTTTTGGATGTGCTGCTATGTTTTAGCCATTAGAAACGGATAAATAGATACTTATACTTCCATCTGTTTTATAAAGTTCAAAGTCATGATTGTATGTTCGAGGTAAATCACTCTTCCAAATCTCGTTCCAGGCTTTACCGACAGCTTCCATATCATTAGTTGTAACTTCCCAAACATAATATTCACCCTTGGGAATAGTAACGGTAGAGTTCCCAACCACTTCTTCTGTTCCGATTAAAAAGTCAAAGTCACCTGTATGATCACTTTGGTAGTTACTATATATTGCGTATATATCACCTTCCACTTTATTCTTCAAAAATTCACCCCACATGTTTGAAAATACACGAATATCATTATTGTTTGTTCTAATTTTGTTTCCGTAGATTGCTTTAGTTGAAAATTCTTTTCGCACTTTACATCTCCGCCTCTCTACAGAAAATGTATCATGGAATATATGACAACTGAGTGTCACTATTTAATTTATTGTAGATTTTATTTAACTCATTGTAATATTTACGTTTTAATGATTCGGGCTTAATTATCTCAACCGAGCTACTGAACATGAATAAAAAAGGTAACAGATTTCTATTATTATCAAACGAAAATACTACTTTGATGTAGTTTTCGTGTATAGTAATTTCATTTTCTAAGAAAAAGTCATACAACTTACCTAATTGATCTCTTTGAAAAACTAATTCAGCGATCTCATAAGAAGGTGCTAAGTCAGTTTCTTCTACGTTTGCCGCAGCAAATTCTTCATCAAGTAATGTATAATTTCTTATTCGCGTTAGCTTAAATAATCTTCTATCGTTTCTTTTTTCACAGTAAGCCTCTAAATACCAACTACCACCATTTAATACAATTTTATAAGGTGAAATAACTCTATGTGTGATTTCACCACTTTGAGAAACATATTCTATGTGCAACTTCCTATTCAAAGCTATCGCTTGTTTTAAAAGGATTAACTTGTCCTGAAGATTTTGTTCGATTTCTTTTCTATGTATAGTAGGGGAGTAAAAGGAAAAGTGCTCCGACATGTTATTGATTCCTCTTAAGCTCTCCAATTTATCTATAAGCATTTGGCTATCCTCATGTACCATGCTTGTTTGAATTTTTAGAGCCTCAATAATCTTTTGTTTTTCTTCATCGGAAAACAAATATCTATCCATTTTATAAGAAGGCATCAACCCAACTCCGCCATTTCGTCCATGAAATGTTACAACTGGAAGGTTAGCCAAAGCTAAAGACTCAATATCTCTATAAATGGTTCTTTTACTCACCTCAAACTTTTTAGCAAGTTCATCTGCCGAAACAATTTCGTTATTTAATAAAACAACTAGGATAGATAATAATCTTTCAATTTTCATTATAAAAATCTCCTCTGTTGATTATGATGTTTAAAATAGATCATCACCATTTTAACTACGAAAGACTCTTCTAAATTTCATGTATAGCACACTCTTCCTTATTTTACTAAACTGTTTATGTAATATGTCAGATTTTTAAAAAGCGAACTATTATATAATTAATTTTAAAAACGTTCGTGTTTAGTATTGATTTTAGAAAAAATCAATGGTATATTACATACATAATTTAATTATGTCGTCGTATAACGTTGGGAATAAGGCCCGAAAGTCTCTACCGAATCACCGTAAATGATTCGACTACGATGAGAGGAAAGCATTGTTCTTTCCCTTATTGGAGATTTTTAAAGCATACGACCGTAGTAATTGGTCGTATGCTTTTCTTTCGTTATCGAGACAAAAAAATGGAGGATCTCATGAAAAAGTATTTTCAGTTTGACGAATTAGGTACGAACTACCGCAGTGAGATTATTGGTGGTTTAACAACATTCCTAGCAATGGCTTACATCCTCGTAGTAAACCCAATGATTTTATCGCTTGAAACAGTAGAAGGATTACCAGACTACATGCATATGAATAAAGGAGCTGTGTTTACAGCTACTGCTATTGCAGCAGGTGTCGGTTCTATTTTAATGGGGGTATTAGCAAAATATCCAATCGCACTAGCTCCTGGTATGGGACTAAATGCATTCTTTGCTTATACAGTTGTATTGGATTTCGGAGTTTCTTGGCAAGTAGCTTTAACCGGTGTATTTGTTGCAGGTATTATCTTTATTCTTCTTTCATTAACCGGTATTCGCGAAACAATTATTAATGCAATTCCAACTGAGTTAAAATACGCAGTTGGTGCAGGAATTGGTTTATTCATTACTTTTGTTGGTTTACAAAATGCTAAGATTATCGTTAGTAATCCTGCAGTAATCGTTGGATTAGGTGACTTAACAGATCCGAATATTCTATTAACAATTTTCGGCCTAGTAATTACAATAATTATGATGGTGAGAGGCGTTAAAGGTGGGATTTTCTATGGTATGCTAATCACGGCTATTGTTGGTATGATTTTCAGTCTAGTGCCAATTCCAACTGCAGTCGTTAGTAGTGTTCCAAGTGTGGCACCAACTTTTGGGGCAGCGCTTGATCCAATATTCAATGATCCATCATCTCTTTTTAATCATCAATTTTTGATCGTAGTACTTACTTTCTTATTCGTTAACTTCTTTGATACAGCAGGAACATTGATTTCTGTAGCAAACCAAGCTGGATTGATGAAAGGTGAAAAATTACCACGTGCTGGTAAAGCACTACTTGCAGACGCAATCGCTACAACAGCGGGTGCAGTAGTAGGTACTTCTACTACTACTTCTTATGTAGAATCAACTGCTGGTGTTGCAGCTGGTGCACGTTCAGGTTTTGCAGCAGTAGTGACAGGGGTACTTCTATTATTATCACTATTCTTCTATCCAATATTGAGTGTAGTTACTTCATATGTTACTGCACCAGCATTAATTATCGTTGGGGTATTAATGGTATCTTCCTTAGGAAATATAGAATGGAAGAAATTCGAAATTGCAGTTCCAGCATTCTTCGTAATTATCGCAATGCCATTAACTTATTCCATTGCAACTGGTATCGCAATTGGATTCCTATTCTATCCAATTACAATGATCGTAGCTGGAAGAATTAAAGAAATACATCCTATTATGTATGGCTTGTGGCTAATTTTCCTTGGCTACTTTATATTCTTATAATGAAGTGAATGAAAAGAGAGACTTTATGTCTCTCTTTTTTTAGTTATCTCAAATAAAATCATTCTCTTTTTCTATTAGGAAATCTATTTTTGGAGAGAAGTATGTTTCCAAAATGAAGTGCCAAACGTAGTAAGCAGAGGGTTTAGAAGCAAAGATTTATATCTAAGATTAATAATTGTATTTATCCGAATAAATTGTTATTGTATATTTGTCGATATTTATCGTTTTTTGTATTGACGGAGTATCGAAAAGGGTGTTAAGATACAGAGGTCGCTAAAACA
Organism: Psychrobacillus sp. FSL H8-0483; assembly: GCF_038637725.1. Classification (NCBI taxonomy): domain Bacteria; kingdom Bacillati; phylum Bacillota; class Bacilli; order Caryophanales; family Bacillaceae; genus Psychrobacillus; species Psychrobacillus sp. FSL H8-0483. The sequence continues at coordinate 3,541,793 of NZ_CP152052.1, read as the reverse complement.
AAACGACAACATGAACATTGAAAACTGAACATGCAAAACGTTAAGACATATAGCTTGAAAGACTAACTTCGGTTAGCTTGATAGCAAAACAATTTTTGACATCATTTAATGATGATGCCAGCAAAACAAATGAGCTTTTTAAGTTCTCTATTATGGAGAGTTTGATCCTGGCTCAGGACGAACGCTGGCGGCATGCCTAATACATGCAAGTCGAGCGAATGACGAAGAAGCTTGCTTCTTCTGATTTAGCGGCGGACGGGTGAGTAACACGTGGGCAACCTGCCCTGTAGATTGGGATAACTCCGGGAAACCGGGGCTAATACCAAATAATCCATTTCCTCACATGTGGAAATGTTAAAAGACGGTTTCGGCTGTCACTACAGGATGGGCCCGCGGCGCATTAGCTAGTTGGTAGGGTAACGGCCTACCAAGGCGACGATGCGTAGCCGACCTGAGAGGGTGATCGGCCACACTGGGACTGAGACACGGCCCAGACTCCTACGGGAGGCAGCAGTAGGGAATCTTCCACAATGGACGAAAGTCTGATGGAGCAATGCCGCGTGAGTGAAGAAGGTTTTCGGATCGTAAAACTCTGTTGTAAGGGAAGAACAAGTACGAGAGTAACTGCTCGTACCTTGACGGTACCTTATTAGAAAGCCACGGCTAACTACGTGCCAGCAGCCGCGGTAATACGTAGGTGGCAAGCGTTGTCCGGAATTATTGGGCGTAAAGCGCGCGCAGGCGGTCCTTTAAGTCTGATGTGAAATCCCACGGCTCAACCGTGGAAGGTCATTGGAAACTGGGGGACTTGAGTACAGAAGAGGAAAGCGGAATTCCAAGTGTAGCGGTGAAATGCGTAGAGATTTGGAGGAACACCAGTGGCGAAGGCGGCTTTCTGGTCTGTAACTGACGCTGAGGCGCGAAAGCGTGGGGAGCAAACAGGATTAGATACCCTGGTAGTCCACGCCGTAAACGATGAGTGCTAAGTGTTAGGGGGTTTCCGCCCCTTAGTGCTGCAGCTAACGCATTAAGCACTCCGCCTGGGGAGTACGGTCGCAAGACTGAAACTCAAAGGAATTGACGGGGGCCCGCACAAGCGGTGGAGCATGTGGTTTAATTCGAAGCAACGCGAAGAACCTTACCAGGTCTTGACATCCCGCTGACCGTTCTAGAGATAGATCTTTCCCTTCGGGGACAGCGGTGACAGGTGGTGCATGGTTGTCGTCAGCTCGTGTCGTGAGATGTTGGGTTAAGTCCCGCAACGAGCGCAACCCTTGATCTTAGTTGCCAGCATTCAGTTGGGCACTCTAAGGTGACTGCCGGTGATAAACCGGAGGAAGGTGGGGATGACGTCAAATCATCATGCCCCTTATGACCTGGGCTACACACGTGCTACAATGGACGGTACAGAGGGTCGCAACCCCGCGAGGGTGAGCTAATCCCATAAAACCGTTCTCAGTTCGGATTGTAGGCTGCAACTCGCCTACATGAAGCCGGAATCGCTAGTAATCGTGGATCAGCATGCCACGGTGAATACGTTCCCGGGCCTTGTACACACCGCCCGTCACACCACGAGAGTTTGTAACACCCGAAGTCGGTGGGGTAACCCTTACGGGAGCCAGCCGCCGAAGGTGGGACAGATGATTGGGGTGAAGTCGTAACAAGGTAGCCGTATCGGAAGGTGCGGCTGGATCACCTCCTTTCTAAGGATATATTACGGAATACAGATTTTTATCTGTATCTTAACGTTTTGCAGTTCAGTTTTGAATGTTCATTTTTATGAGCATTTGAAAACTTGTTCTTTGAAAACTGGATAAAACGACATTGAAAGAAACAAATTCAAGAAATTCAATTTATAATCACTTCGGTGATTATATGTTGTGTAGTACTTTTAACTACTAATTTTGAATGGACTCCAAGTAATTGGAAGCCATATTAGGTTAAGTTAATAAGGGCGCACGGTGAATGCCTTGGCACTAGGAGCCGAAGAAGGACGGCACTAACACCGATATGCTTCGGGGAGCTGTAAGTGAGCTTTGATCCGGAGATTTCCGAATGGGGAAACCCACTGTTCGTAATGGAGCAGTACATTTACGTGAATACATAGCGTATCTGTGGCACACCCAGGGAACTGAAACATCTAAGTACCTGGAGGAAGAGAAAGAAAAATCGATTCCCTGAGTAGCGGCGAGCGAAACGGGAATAGCCCAAACCAAGAGGCTTGCCTCTTGGGGTTGTAGGACACTCTACATAGAGTTACAAAGGAATGAGCTAGACGAAGCGATCTGGAAAGGTCCGCAGGATAGGGTAAAAGCCCCGTAGTCAAAAGTTCATTCTCTCTTGAGTGTATCCTGAGTACGGCGGAACACGTGAAATTCCGTCGGAATCTGGGAGGACCATCTCCCAAGGCTAAATACTACCTAGTGACCGATAGTGAACCAGTACCGTGAGGGAAAGGTGAAAAGCACCCCGGAAGGGGAGTGAAATAGATCCTGAAACCGTGTGCCTACAAGTAGTTAGAGCCCGTTAATGGGTGATAGCGTGCCTTTTGTAGAATGAACCGGCGAGTTACGATTACATGCAAGGTTAAGTTGAGAAGACGGAGCCGCAGCGAAAGCGAGTCTGAATAGGGCGAATGAGTATGTGGTCGTAGACCCGAAACCAGGTGATCTACCCATGTCCAGGATGAAGGTAAGGTAACACTTACTGGAGGTCCGAACCCACGCACGTTGAAAAGTGCGGGGATGAGGTGTGGGTAGCGGAGAAATTCCAATCGAACCTGGAGATAGCTGGTTCTCTCCGAAATAGCTTTAGGGCTAGCCTCAAACGTTAAGAATCTTGGAGGTAGAGCACTGTTTGGACTAGGGGCCCATCCCGGGTTACCGAATTCAGACAAACTCCGAATGCCAATGATTTATGTTTGGGAGTCAGACTGCGAGTGATAAGATCCGTAGTCAAGAGGGAAACAGCCCAGACCACCAGCTAAGGTCCCAAAGTATTTGTTAAGTGGAAAAGGATGTGGCGTTGCTTAGACAACCAGGATGTTGGCTTAGAAGCAGCCATCATTTAAAGAGTGCGTAATAGCTCACTGGTCGAGTGACGCTGCGCCGAAAATGTATCGGGGCTAAACAAATCACCGAAGCTGTGGATTGATACCTTTGGTATCAGTGGTAGGAGAGCGTTCTAAGGGCGTTGAAGTCAGACCGGAAGGACTGGTGGAGCGCTTAGAAGTGAGAATGCCGGTATGAGTAGCGAAAGACGGGTGAGAATCCCGTCCACCGTATGACTAAGGTTTCCTGAGGAAGGCTCGTCCGCTCAGGGTTAGTCGGGACCTAAGTCGAGGCCGATAGGCGTAGACGATGGACAACAGGTTGATATTCCTGTACCACCAAACCACCGTTTGAGTAATGGGGGGACGCAGAAGGATAGGGTAAGCGTGCTGTTGGTTATGCACGTCCAAGCAGTAAGGTGTGAATGTAGGAAAATCCGCATTCTATAACATTGAGCTGTGATGGCGAGGACTTAGTCCGAAGTTCCTGATTTCACACTGCCAAGAAAAGCCTCTAGCGAGGTGATAGGTGCCCGTACCGCAAACCGACACAGGTAGTCGAGGAGAGAATCCTAAGGTGAGCGAGAGAACTCTCGTTAAGGAACTCGGCAAAATGACCCCGTAACTTCGGGAGAAGGGGTGCTCTTTTGGGTGAATAGCCTAGAAGAGCCGCAGTGAATAGGCCCAGGCGACTGTTTAGCAAAAACACAGGTCTCTGCAAAACCGTAAGGTGAAGTATAGGGGCTGACGCCTGCCCGGTGCTGGAAGGTTAAGAGGAGTGCTTAGCGCAAGCGAAGGTGCGAATTGAAGCCCCAGTAAACGGCGGCCGTAACTATAACGGTCCTAAGGTAGCGAAATTCCTTGTCGGGTAAGTTCCGACCCGCACGAAAGGCGTAACGATCTGGGCACTGTCTCAACGAGAGACTCGGTGAAATTATAGTACCTGTGAAGATGCAGGTTACCCGCGACAGGACGGAAAGACCCCGTGGAGCTTTACTATAGCTTGATATTGAATTTTGGTGCAACTTGTACAGGATAGGCAGGAGCCTTAGAGCCCGGAGCGCCAGCTTCGGAGGAGGCGTCGGTGGGATACTGCCCTGGTTGTATTGAAATTCTAACCCATACCCGTAACCCGGGTAGGAGACAGTGTCAGGCGGGTAGTTTGACTGGGGCGGTCGCCTCCTAAAGTGTAACGGAGGCGCCCAAAGGTTCCCTCAGAATGGTTGGAAATCATTCGAAGAGTGTAAAGGCAGAAGGGAGCTTGACTGCGAGACCTACAAGTCGAGCAGGGTCGAAAGACGGGCTTAGTGATCCGGTGGTTCCGCATGGAAGGGCCATCGCTCAACGGATAAAAGCTACCCCGGGGATAACAGGCTTATCTCCCCCAAGAGTCCACATCGACGGGGAGGTTTGGCACCTCGATGTCGGCTCATCGCATCCTGGGGCTGTAGTCGGTCCCAAGGGTTGGGCTGTTCGCCCATTAAAGCGGTACGCGAGCTGGGTTCAGAACGTCGTGAGACAGTTCGGTCCCTATCCGTCGTGGGCGTAGGAAATTTGAGAGGAGCTGTCCTTAGTACGAGAGGACCGGGATGGACACACCGCTGGTGTACCAGTTGTTCTGCCAAGAGCATCGCTGGGTAGCTATGTGTGGACGGGATAAGTGCTGAAAGCATCTAAGCACGAAGCCCCCCTCAAGATGAGATTTCCCATTACGCAAGTAAGTAAGATCCCTCAAAGACGATGAGGTAGATAGGTTCGGGGTGGAAGCGTGGCGACACGTGCAGCTGACGAATACTAATCGATCGAGGACTTAACCAAAATAGAATTTGAAGAATTCAATGTCTTTTATCCAGTTTTGAGTGAACAACTCAAAGTCTAGTGATGATGGCGAAGAGGTCACACCCGTTCCCATACCGAACACGGAAGTTAAGCTCTTCAGCGCCGATGGTAGTTGGGGGTTTCCCCCTGCAAGAGTAGGACGTCGCTGGGCACTAAGTCGTTACCGAGAAATCGGTAGCGGCTTTTTTGTGTGTGGATTTTTAAATGGTAACTTTTGTCGATTATTTGCTAACTTTGCAGTTGATTAATTTGTACTCAGTTTTGGAGAGAGTGTTCTCAATTTTAACATGAGGTATCGTTAAGTCATTTAATGGATCTCAAAAGTAATCTTTGATTTCATTAGACGACAATAGATATGTTAATTTATTTGAAATGACATTTCCCAGGAAATAGTGACATTTCTAGTCGAAAAAATGTTCATAGTAAAAAAATTAAAAATTAATTTTTGTTGCATTATATTGACATATAATTCAATTTTGAGTCATTCTGCGTTACCAAAATGCAATTGTCGCCTTTTTAGTACAATTTACATTTTATTTATTTATGGTATTGTGCGAAAAAGGGGTGGTAATATGATTATTAAAACGCGATCAATAGAGTATAAGTATATGGGGTTACAGATGCTCTATCGTCGTTTACCAAGCGAGCATGCGATGAAAGCGGTTATTCATTCGAAGATGAAATCAGCAAAAGCGGGTATTATGGGAGAAACAAAAGTGGCGGAAGTATTTGATCGTTATTCATTTCCGTTTAACTGCCGCATATTGCATAATGTAAGTTTATCTTCGAATGGAAAATTCCAGATGGATACGGTGTTTATTAGTCCATATTATATTGTAATTTTAGAATGTAAAAATATTGTGGGAGAGTTGTGTTTTGAAACGATACCACCATGTTTAACTCGTACACTAGAGAATGGAAAGAAAGAAATATTCGAGAGCCCAGAAGTACAGGTTTATCGAAATATGTATTTATTCAAGGAATGGTTGCATGGGCGTGGAATAGAACTTCCAGTTAAAGGGGTTATTGTTTTAAGTAATATGAAATCTAAGGTGGTTAAACCTCCAAATCATACAGACGTGATATATGCATCGAGCATTCCTGTTTACTTGCGAAATTTGCCAAGGGAGAAGAAATATTTATCCTCAACTCAAATGGATGATTTAGCTCAGAGTATTGTGGCTGCTCATCAAGATTATTTTCCTTATCCTATGTGTAAGAACTGGTCCATTGATCCGGCTTGTTTAATGACTGGGGTACAATGTAAAGGATGTGAACAGTTTGGTATGGTGAAGAAGAATATAGGATGGATTTGTTCAAATTGTGGAAGTATTGATAGAAATGCTCATGTATTAACAATTCAGGAATGGTTTACACTTATAGATGATCGCATTTCTAATAAAGACTGTCGAAAGTTTTTACAGATTAATTCTTCACAATTGGCATCAAGAATTCTTAATTCTATGAATCTCACCAGAGAACAGAAGGCCAAAAACACTGTTTATAGGTGGAAGTGGTGAAAAATTTATGAAGAGGAAATAAGGTTTTGGACGAATGTAAAGTAGAATTGGAAGAATACCGTGAAGTTTTGGAAGAATAATTATGGATATTGGAAGAATATCGTGAAGTTTTGGAAGAATAACTATGGATATTGGAAGAATGACTTTGAATTGGAAGAATAAATATGATTATTGGAATAACCGAGAAGTTTTGGAAGAATGACTATGAATTGTAATGATACCGTGAATTTTTGGAAGAATAACCATGAATATTGGAAGAATACCGTGAAGTTTTAAAAAAATTACCATGATTAATAGAAGAATCCCACATAGCATTGGATGATTAGCAAAAACAAATGGATGATTCCCTCCCTAACAGGTATACTCTCATGTTTATCTAGTCGCACACATGATATACTGTAAATTATTATCGTCGATTACAAATACATAACTGTTCAAAAGAAGAGGAGGATGGATGATAAATCAAAAATCATCCTATATTACGAATGAAAAAAGAGACAGTCTGGTTTGAAGTGCAGGAAGATGAGAGCATCTCAACATGCATGGACAGAATGATAGAGCAAGGCTTTCAAGTAGTAGGAAGAAAAGAAGAGCCAATCTTTGCAGAGGTAGACGGACAGCCCGTGCCAGTTAAACAATTGATCCAATTAAAAGGTGTTAGAGATAAAAAAATGTAAAAATATTAACAAAAACCGAACGATATAGTTTTCTGAAAATTAATCGTTCGTATTTAAGCGTTGACGTTACCGTCAGAACTTGTTAAAATTAAGATAGAAATAGACGATCATATCCCCATATATGCTAAAGAATTGGCTTTAGCGTCTCTACCAAGTCACCGTAAATGACAGGACTATGAGGGAAAGCAACTTTTGGATTATGCTAAGGATGTGTTTGCATATGTTAGTTAAACACAAATCCGGAAACTTAGTTCCTCAAGTAAACTGCTTTTCTTTCATAGAGAGAGTAGTTTATTTGGGGAATTTTTTATAGTTTGAGAAGGGACGAATATAATGAACGCAAAAATTGGTGTAATTATGGGAAGTTCTAGTGATTGGGAAACAATGAAATATAGTTGTGAAATACTTGATGAGCTTCATATACCGTATGAAAAACAAGTAGTCTCTGCGCATCGTACGCCTGATTTAATGTTTGAATATGCAGAGCAAGCGAGATCACGTGGAATTCAAGTCATTATTGCTGGTGCTGGCGGTGCTGCACACTTACCTGGTATGGTGGCGGCAAAGACGACACTTCCAGTTATCGGTGTTCCTGTACAATCAAAAGCATTAAATGGACTAGATTCTTTATTATCAATAGTTCAAATGCCTGGTGGTGTGCCAGTAGCAACGGTTGCGATTGGTAAAGCAGGTGCAACGAATGCAGGATTGCTTGCGGCACAAATTCTCTCTATTCAAGATATAAAAATAGCTGAACGACTAGAAAAAAGAAGAGAAGATACGAAAAAACAAGTACTAGAAAGTAACGGTGAGCTTCAATGACTAAAGTAGTCTATCCAGGACAAACAATTGGTATTATCGGTGGTGGACAACTTGGACGAATGATGGCATTAGCTGCAAAAGAAGCTGGATTTAAAGTAGCTGTACTGGAACCAACGATGGATTCACCATGTGGGCAGGTTGCTGACATTCGAATCGTTGCATCGTATAATGATGAAGCAGCGTTAGAGGAGCTAGCAGAAGTAAGTGACGTGATTACGTATGAATTTGAAAATATTGACTATGATGGCTTGAAACGATTATCGCAAATTGCTTATGTACCTCAAGGGGCAGAGCTTGTAAGAATTACGCAGGACCGTATTATTGAAAAGACAGAGATCCAAGCTTCTGGGGTACCTATTGCGAAATTTGTCGAAGCTAATACATTTGAGGAATTAGAGCAGGCTATAGATGAAGTAGGATTTCCATGCGTAGTGAAAACTGCGAGAGGTGGATATGATGGAAAAGGGCAGCAAACGATTCAATCAAAAGATGAGCTAGGATTGGCAAGATCACTATTTGACCATTCGGCATGTATTGCAGAAGCGTTTATTTCATTTACAAAAGAAATATCTGTAATCGTCCAACGAAATGGGGAAGGACAAACGTATTGCTTACCAATTGGTGAAAATATTCATGTAAATCATATTCTCCATGAAACGATAGTTCCAGCTCGTATCGATGCATCTCTTGCAGCCAAAGCAATCGAAGCAGCAGAAAAGATTGCAAATCACTTAAATCTTGTCGGAACACTTGCAGTCGAAATGTTCGTTCTAGAAGAGAATGACATTTTGATCAATGAGTTGGCTCCAAGACCTCATAATTCGGGTCATTATTCTATCGAAGCATGTAATATTTCGCAATTCCATCAACATATTAGAGCTGTTTGCGGTTGGCCTTTACGTGATCCAAAGCTCTGGACAGAAACTGTTATGGTCAATGTTTTGGGGCAACATATTGTTCCACTAACCAATAACCTTTGCAAATACCCAAACTGGTCTGTTCATTTGTACGGAAAGAGCGAGGCAAAAACGAATCGGAAGATGGGACATGTTACCATTCTTTCAACAAACATAGAAGAAACTTTAAAAGAAATCGAGCAATCTAAAATTTGGTCATAATACAGGAGGAAATTAAATGATAGAACGTTATACACGCCCTGAAATGGGAGCTATTTGGACAGAAGAAAACAAATACAATGCATGGTTGGAAGTAGAAATCTTAGCTTGTGAAGCATGGTCGGAAATTGGCGATATTCCAAAAGAAGATGTTGTCGCACTTCGTAAAAATGCATCTTTCAATGTAGATCGTATTTTAGAAATTGAACAAGAAACTAGACATGATGTAGTGGCGTTTACTCGTGCCGTTTCTGAAACTTTAGGAGAAGAACGTAAATGGGTTCATTACGGTCTAACATCTACAGATGTTGTAGATACAGCTCTTTCTTATTTAATTAAACAAGCGAATGTTATTTTACGTAAAGATATTCAAAACTTTATCGAGATTCTAGAGAATAAAGCGAAAGAACATAAATACACCGTAATGATGGGACGTACGCATGGAGTACATGCAGAGCCAACAACTTTCGGACTTAAACTTGCTTTGTGGACAGAAGAAATGAAACGTAACTTAGAACGTTTTGAAGCAGCAGCTAAATCAATTGAAACTGGAAAAATGTCGGGTGCTGTAGGAACTTATGCAAACATCGATCCATTTGTAGAACAATATGTTTGTGAAAAATTAGGTTTAGCAGCATCACCAATTTCTACTCAAACTTTACAACGTGATCGCCATGCACAATACATGAGCACATTAGCTTTAGTCGCAACTTCTATTGAAAAATTCGCTACAGAAGTTCGTGGTCTGCAAAAATCAGAAACTCGTGAAGTAGAGGAGTTCTTTGCAAAAGGGCAAAAAGGTTCCTCTGCAATGCCGCATAAACGTAACCCAATTGGTTCTGAGAATATGGTAGGTTTATCAAGATTAATTCGTGGATATATGGTGACTGCATTTGAAAACGTAGCGTTATGGCATGAGAGAGATATTTCGCATTCATCAGCTGAACGTGTCATTTTACCTGATGCAACAATTGCACTTAACTATATGTTAAATCGATTCAGTAATATCGTGAAAAATTTAACGGTATTCCCAGAAAACATGAAGCGTAATATGGATTCTACTTTAGGATTAATTTATTCTCAACGTGTACTTCTTGCACTAATTGACAAAGGTCTTGCACGTGAGACAGCGTATGACACTGTACAACCACTTGCTATGCAAGCGTGGGAATCTCAAACTGCTTTCCGTACATTTGTAGATGCAGATGAAAAGATTACTTCTTTATTAACAAAAGAAGATTTGGATGATTGTTTTGATTACAACTACCACATCCAACATGTAGACATGATTTTTGAACGCCTAGGACTAAATTAACCAGCATTTAGAACACCCGTAAAAGCTCGAATGGTTCACTAACAATCAGTGGGGAAAGAACACCCCACTGATTGAAGTATTACTTTATCGGAGGGATTTTCATTGGAAAAAGGTCGTCTTTTATATGAAGGTAAGGCAAAACAATTATTCGCAACAGATGATGAAAATATTCTATATGTTTCATACAAGGATAGCGCTACAGCTTTTAACGGAGAGAAAAAAGAAGAAATAGATGGTAAAGGGATATTAAACAATAAAATCACAACCATTCTATTTGATCAATTGAAAAAGCATGGAATTGAGTCTCATTTTGTGGAGCAAATTTCAGAGAATGAACAACTGGTAAGGAAAGTGGAAATTATTCCACTGGAAGTAGTTGTTCGAAATGTAGCAGCAGGAAGTCTTGCAAAAAGATTAGGTATGGAAGAAGGAATTCCTCTAAAACATACGATTGTAGAATTTTATTACAAAGACGATGCACTTGGGGATCCTTTACTGACAAATGCACATCTAGAATTACTTGCTCTTGCAACACCTGAAGAAATAGAAACGCTTCAAACTAAAGCATTGGAAATCAATAAAGTACTTCAACCAATTTTTAAAGAAATAGGTGTTAAGTTAATAGATTTTAAATTGGAATTTGGTAAAACTCCAGAAGGTGAAATACTGCTGGCAGATGAAATCTCTCCTGATACTTGTAGACTATGGGATGATGAAACGAACAACAAACTAGACAAAGATGTGTTTAGACGTAATTTAGGAAGCTTAACAGAAGTTTATGAAATAATACTTTCCCGCCTAGGAGGATTATCAAAATGAAAAAAGTTAAAGTATATGTAACATTACGTGAAAGTGTTTTAGATCCACAAGGTTCAGCTGTTATGGGTGCTCTTCACTCCATGAATTACAACGAAGTGAAAGATGTTCGTATCGGTAAGTTTCTAGAGCTTCAAATCGAAGAAGCAGGTCGTGATTTAGATACAGTTGTGAAAGAAATGTGTGAAAAACTTCTAACAAACACAGTAATTGAAGACTATCGTTACGAGGTTGAGGAGGTTACGAGCAAATGAAATTTGCAGTAATCGTTTTTCCAGGATCGAACTGTGATTTAGATATGTATCACGCGATTAAAGACGAGCTTGGAGAAGAAGTAGAGTACGTGTGGCATGATGCAACGGACTTAAGCGGATTCGATGGGGTTTTATTACCAGGTGGCTTCTCTTATGGTGATTACTTACGTTGTGGCGCAATGGCTAAACAATCTAATGTAATGTCTGAAGTTGTGAAAGCAGCAGAAGCGGGTAAACCAGTTCTAGGTATTTGTAACGGATTCCAAGTGTTAACAGAAGCGGGTCTTCTACCAGGAGCTTTATTACGTAACAAAAACTTGAAATTTATGTGCCGTACAGTTGAACTTCAAGTTGTAAATAATGACACTCAATTTACTTCAGCATATGAAAAAGACCAAGTGATTCAAATTCCAATTGCACACGGCGAAGGGAATTATTATTGCGACGAAGAAACGCTTGCTAGTTTAAAAGAGAATAATCAAATTGTATTTACTTATGCATCTGAAAATCCAAATGGAAGTATCGAAGACATTGCAGGTATCGTGAATGAAAAAGGAAACGTACTTGGAATGATGCCTCATCCAGAACGAGCTGCTAATGATATTATGGGCGGATCAGACGGACTAGCTTTATTCAAATCAATTGTGAAACAGTGGAGGGAATCTCATGTCAATCATGCTTGAACCAAATCCAGAGCAAATTAAAGAACAAAAATTATACGCTCAAATGGGTATGTCAGATGAAGAATTTGAAATGGTAGAAAAGATTTTAGGTCGTCTTCCAAACTATACAGAAACAGGTTTGTTCTCTGTTATGTGGTCTGAACACTGCTCATATAAAAACTCGAAGCCAGTATTACGTAAATTCCCTACAAAAGGCCCTCAAGTACTACAGGGACCAGGTGAAGGTGCTGGAATCGTTGATATTGGTGACGGTCAAGCGGTTGTATTTAAAATGGAATCGCACAATCACCCATCTGCAATTGAACCATACCAAGGAGCAGCTACAGGTGTTGGTGGAATTATTCGTGACGTTTTCTCCATGGGTGCTCGTCCAATTGCGATGTTGAATTCATTACGTTTTGGCGAATTGAAAACTCCAAGAGTGAAATACTTATTTGAAGAAGTTGTAGCAGGGATTGCTGGCTACGGTAACTGTATCGGGATTCCAACAGTTGGTGGAGAAATCCAATTTGACGACTGTTACGAAGGTAATCCACTAGTTAACGCAATGTGCGTTGGTTTGATTAATCATGAAGATATTCAAAAAGGGATTGCGGCTGGTGAAGGAAATACAGTCATGTACGCTGGAGCAAAAACAGGACGTGACGGTATCCACGGTGCGACATTCGCCTCGGAAGAATTAACTGAAGCTTCAGAAGAAAAACGTCCAGCTGTTCAAGTTGGAGATCCATTTATGGAGAAATTACTTCTGGAAGCATGTTTAGAAGTAATCAAATCAGATGCAATCATTGGTATTCAAGATATGGGTGCTGCAGGTTTAACATCATCATCTGCTGAAATGGCTTCTAAAGCTGGTCATGGCGTAGAAATGAACTTAGACTTTGTACCTCAACGTGAAACTGGTATGACTGCATATGAAATGATGCTTTCTGAATCACAAGAACGTATGCTAATCGTTGTGAAAAAAGGGCGCGAAGATGAAATCGTACAGATTTTTGAAAAGTACGATTTAGACTGTGTTGCTGTAGGTAAAGTAACGAATGATAAAATGCTTCGTCTGCTTCATAACGGAGAAGTTGTAGCAGAAGTTCCTGCAGATGCACTAGCTGAAGAAGCACCAGTGTATTATAAGCCATCTGCTGTTCCTGCTTACTTTACGGAATTCCAAGCGATGGAGAACGTGGAGCCTGAAGTGTCAGATTATAAAGAAACTTTATTAAATTTACTTCAACAACCAACGATCGCATCTAAAGAATGGGTTTATGACCAATATGACTATCAAGTTCGTACAAGTACTGTAGTAACACCTGGTTCAGATGCTGCGGTAGTACGTGTGCGTGGTACGAATAAAGGATTAGCAATGACAACCGATTGTAATTCAAGATATATCTACTTAGATCCAGTTGTAGGTGGAAAAATTGCAGTAGCGGAAGCAGCACGTAACGTCGTATGTTCGGGTGCGAAACCACTTGCTATTACAGACTGCTTAAACTTTGGTAACCCGGAAAACCCTGAAATCTTCTGGCAGTTGGATAAATCAGCTGATGGTATTTCAGAAGCTTGTATCGCATTAGATTCACCAGTAATCGGTGGGAACGTGTCGTTATACAATGAACGAAGTGGTACAGCAGTTTATCCGACACCAACAATTGGTCTTGTTGGACTTGTAGAAGACTTAGCTCATGTAACAACTCAATCAGTGAAGCAAGTTGGAGATTTCATCTATCTAATGGGCGAAACCAAAACAGAATTTGGTGGATCTGAGCTTCAGAAAATGGTTGAGAAACGTATCTTTGGTCAAGCGCCTACTATTGATTTACAAGTAGAAGCAGCGCGTCAAAAAGCTTTACTTTCTGCCATTAAAACAGGTGTCGTACAATCTGCACATGATATCGCAGAAGGCGGATTTGCAGTAGCATTAGCAGAAAAAGCTTTTGGTGCGAATGGACTTGGAGTAGAAGTAACTATTAATGGTTCTGCAACAACAGCATTATTTAGTGAATCTCAATCACGTTTCCTTATAACTGTTAAACCTGAAAATGCAGCTAAATTTGAAGAAATCGTAAAAGACGCGGTTAAAATTGGTGCTGTAACAGATGCTAATAAAGTAGTAATTACTAACGAAGACGGAACTGAATGGATTAGCGGTTCTGTTGACGAATTCCGTTCCGCTTGGAAAGGAGCAATACCATGCTTGCTAACATCAGAGGCTTAAACGAAGAATGTGGTGTTTTTGGAGTTTGGGGACACCCGGATCCTGCACCGATTAGTTATTATGGTTTGCATGCACTTCAACATCGAGGACAAGAAGGCGCTGGAATTGTCGTAACAGATGGAAAAGTATTAAGAGCTGTCAAAGGTGAAGGTTTAGTAAATGATGTCTTCAGTAATGGCAAGCTTGAAAAACTAGAAGGAAAAGCTGGAGTAGCACATGTTCGTTATGCAACTTCAGGCGGATCTGGTCTTGAAAATGTTCAACCACTTCTTTTTAATTCGACTACTGGGAGTCTTGCAATCGCACATAATGGAAACATCGTAAATGCGGGTCGTTTAAAACGAAACTTAGAACAGCAAGGTAGTATTTTTCAAACGACTTCTGATACAGAAGTAATTGCACATTTATTGAAGAAAAGTCATCATAATTCGGTAGTGGATCGTGCAAAAGAAGCGCTAAGATTATTAGATGGTGCATTTGCAGTTATGATTTTAACGGAAGATAAATTATTAGTAGCCTTGGATCCACATGGCATGCGTCCACTTTCATTAGGTAAACTGGGCGATGCTTGGGTAGTAGCTTCGGAAACAAGTGCATTTGATTTGATCGGTGCAGAAGCTATTCGTTCTGTTGAACCAGGCGAGCTTATTATTATTAATGATGAAGGTTTACGTTCCGAACGTTTTTCGGAGCCAGCAGAACGTGCTATTTGTACAATGGAGTATGTCTACTTCTCTCGACCTGATTCGAATATCGATGGTATTAATATCCATATGGCAAGAAAACGCCTTGGAAAACAGCTTGCAAAAGAAATCCAAATAGAAGCAGATATTGTTACGGGAGTGCCGGATTCTAGTATTTCAGCGGCAATAGGGTTTTCGGAAGCATCTGGAATCCCTTATGAAATGGGACTTATTAAAAACCGTTATGTGGGTCGTACATTTATCCAACCATCACAAGATCTTCGTGAGCGCGGCGTTAAGATGAAGCTTTCACCAGTACGTCAAGTCGTAGCGGGAAAACGCGTAGTAATGGTGGATGATTCTATCGTACGTGGGACTACTTCTAGACGTATTGTGAAAATGTTGAAAGAGGCTGGAGCGAAAGAGGTACATGTTGTTATTAGCTCACCTCCACTTAAAAATCCTTGTTTCTATGGGATTGATATTAGTTCGGATGAGGAGTTAATTGCAGCTAATAATAGCGTGGAAGAAATGCGTGAACTCATTGGTGCGGACTCTCTTTCCTTTTTATCAGTAGAAGGCATGGTGGAATCAATTGGTCGAACGGATGAAGGGAAAAATTGTGGGCACTGCTTAGCTTGTTTTACTGGCGAGTATCCGACTCCAATCGCCCCGAATACCAAATTACCGCATGAAAAAGAGCTTGTTCGATAGGAGGATTTTACATGTCAAAAGCATATGAAAAAGCAGGCGTTAATATTGAAGCTGGTTATGAAGCAGTTCAGCGAATGAAATCACATGTCGAACGTACAGCAAGAAAAGGGATAATGGGTACTTTCGGTGGTTTCGGCGGCATGTTCGATTTGTCTTCATTAAATTATAAAGAACCTGTCCTTATTTCTGGAACAGATGGTGTTGGTACGAAGTTAAAATTAGCGTTTATGACAGATTCACACGATACAATTGGGGTGGATTGTGTTGCAATGTGTGTGAATGATATTGTGGCACAAGGTGCACAACCATTATTCTTCTTGGACTATGTTGCAGTAGGGAAAGCAGTTCCTGCTCGTATTGAGCAAATTGTAAAAGGCGTTGCAGATGGTTGTGTACAATCTGGAGCAGCTTTAATCGGCGGCGAAACAGCGGAAATGCCAGGTCTATACGAGGAAGACGAGTATGACTTAGCTGGATTTGCTGTGGGTGCTTGTGAAAAATCAAAAATTGTAACAGGTGAGAATATTGCCGAAGGAGACGTGTTAGTTGGACTTGCATCTAGCGGCGTACACTCGAATGGTTATTCACTTGTTCGTAAAGTTATATTTGAAGCACAAGGTTACACTCCGGAAACGGTTGTAGAAGGTTATGAAGGCCTTGGCGAAATAGGAAAGGCTCTTTTAACACCAACTAAAATTTATGCGAAGCCAGTAATGGAAATGCATGAATCACTTTCTATTCATGGAATGGCACATGTTACTGGTGGAGGCTTCTATGAAAACTTGCCACGTATGATGCCAGAAGGTTTAGCAGTGGAAGTCGAATTAGGCTCATGGGAAGTACTTCCTGTTTTCGATTTATTGAAAGAAAAAGGCGAGTTGACGGACCGTGATTTATATAATGTCTTTAATATGGGTGTAGGCTTTGTCCTAGCTTTATCTGCAGAAGAAGCGGAAAAAGCAATTGCAATTGCGGAAGCTCATGGAGAAAAAGCTTATACAATCGGTCGTGTTGTGAAAGGTGAAGGTGTTTTATTCAACGGAGCGCATGACGGGAGTTTAGTGTAATGATAGAAACTCCTAAGTTTGCAGTGTTTGCATCTGGGAGTGGCAGTAATTTTCAAGCGATTTACGATGCCATTCAAAGTGGGAAACTATGTGGTAGCATCCAGCTTGTTGTAACCGACAAGCGTGATGCTTTCGTTATTCAAAGAGCGAAAGAAGCGGGTATCGAAACTCTTGTTATCATCCAAAAGGAATTCCCTTCAAAAGAAGCGTATGAGAAAGAAATATTGCTGAAGCTAATGGAGTTGAAGGTGGAATGGATTGTACTTGCTGGTTACATGCGATTAGTAGGCAATGTGTTACTGAATGCATATCCGAGTCGAATCATTAACATCCATCCATCCTTACTTCCTTCTTTCCCAGGAAAAGATGCAATTGGACAAGCGTTGGAGCATGGGGCAAAGGTTACTGGAGTTACAGTTCATTATGTGGATGCCGGAATGGATACAGGACCCATCTTAGCGCAGGCTGCAGTTGAAGTTGTAGTTGGAGATAGAGAGAAAACTGAAGAACGAATTCACACACTAGAGCATGCATTATATACGAAGACTTTACAAGAACTATGGAGCCGGTAGCATTACCGGCTTTTCTTAAATAAGAGGAGGAATTATTGTGGCAAAACGTGCGTTAATTAGCCTTTCAGATAAATCAGGAATTCTTGAATTTGCAAAAGAGTTAGTTGAATTAGGGTATGAAATTTTATCAACTGGTGGAACGAAAGCATTTTTAGAAGAAAATGGTGTGGCTATTACATCAGTAGACTCTGTAACAAACTTCCCAGAAATTTTAGATGGGCGCGTTAAAACATTAAATCCAATGATTCATGGTGGATTATTAGCGAAACATGATGATCCTTCTCACCAAGCACAACTAGAAGAACATAGTATTACACCTATACAAGTAGTATGTGTGAATTTATATCCTTTCCGTGAAACTATTTCAAAACCTAATGTTGCGTTTGAAGATGCGATTGAAAATATCGATATCGGTGGTCCATCAATGTTACGTTCTGCTGCAAAAAACCATCAATACGTAACAGTCGTAACAGATGCTTCTGACTATGCGGAAGTATTAGCACAGTTAAAAGAAACTGGTGAAACGACACTAGAAACACGTCGCAAGCTAGCTGCAAAAGTTTTCCGTCATACAGCAGCATACGATGCGTTAATCGCTAGCTACATGACAGATTTAACTGGCGAAGAATTCCCTGAATTACTAACACTTACATATGAGCGTAAGCAAGCTTTACGTTACGGTGAAAACCCTCACCAAAAAGCAGCATTTTACCAACGTCCACTTGGATCTGATTTCTCGATTGCTTCTGCAACTCAATTGCATGGTAAGGAGCTTTCTTATAACAACATTCAAGATGCAAATGCTGCTATTCAAATCGTGAAAGAATTTGAAATTCCTGCTGCAGTAGCGGTAAAACATATGAATCCTTGTGGTGTTGGAACAGGCGAAACAATCTCTGCTGCTTTTAATAAAGCATATGAAGCAGATTCAACGTCCATTTTCGGAGGTATCGTTGCGTTGAATCGTGAAGTAGATGCAGCAACTGCAAAAGTTTTAGCAGGCATTTTCTTAGAAATCATCATCGCTCCTTCCTTCACAGAAGAAGCAATTGCTATGTTGACTGCGAAGAAAAACATTCGTCTTCTCACAATCTCTTACGAACAAACGAAAAAAGATGCATGGAACACAGTTTCTGTAGAAGGTGGATTATTAATTCAATCTCCAGATACTTATGGTTTAAAAGATGCAGACGTGAAAGTAGTAACAGACCGTGAGCCTACAGCAGAAGAGTGGAAAGCATTAGAGCTTGGCTGGAACGTAGTGAAACACGTGAAATCTAACGCAATCGTAGTGGCTACAGAAGATATGACAATTGGCGTTGGTGCTGGACAAATGAATCGTGTAGGATCTGCTAAAATTGCATTAGAGCAAGCTGGAGAACGTGCAAAAGGGGCAGGACTTGCATCGGATGCATTCTTCCCAATGAACGATACTGTAGAAACTGCTGCAAAAGCTGGTATCACAGCAATTATTCAAACAGGTGGGTCTGTAAAAGACCAAGATTCTATCGATAAAGCAAACGAATATGGAATTGCAATGGTATTCACTGGCGTTCGTCATTTCAAACATTAAGGGAGGCTTTGTACATGAAAATTCTCGTAATTGGTAGTGGCGGCCGTGAGCATGCCATCGTAAAGCAATTTAATAACTCTCCTTCCGTAAATAATGTATATGTAGCACCAGGAAATGCTGGAATGGTAAATGATGCACAGATTATCCCAATCGATTCAATGGCATTTGAAGAGCTTGCACAGTTTGCTATAGAAAATGAGATTGATCTAACATTTGTTGGGCCAGAGCAACCACTTGTGGCTGGAATCGTTGATCACTTCACTAAGCACAATCTTCGTATTTTTGGACCTAACAAAGCTGCAGCACAATTGGAAGGAAGTAAATCGTTCGCTAAAGAGCTGATGAAAAAGTATAATATTCCAACTGCTGCCTATGAAACGTTTACGGAAGTAGACAAGGCAAAAGCATATATTGAAAAGCTTGGTGCTCCAATCGTTATAAAAGCAGACGGTCTGGCTGCAGGTAAAGGTGTCGTTGTCGCAATGTCTGTGGACGAAGCGAATACAGCGGTCGAAGATATGATTGGCAATCAATTATTTGGTGAATCATCGTCAAGTGTAGTAATTGAAGAGTTTCTAGTTGGAGAAGAAATTTCCTATATGTCATTTGTGCATAACGGTCAAATTTATCCAATGGTTATTTCTCAAGACCATAAACGTGCATATGATGGTGACAAGGGGCCAAATACTGGAGGAATGGGTGCTTATTCACCAGTTCCTCAAATTGCAAGCGAAGTAGTAGAACTAGCTTACAATACAGTTGTGGTACCAACAGTGAAAGCAATGGAACAAGAAGGTACACCATTCACCGGTATTTTATATGCAGGACTAATAATAACGGATGATGGACCAAAAGTAATCGAGTTCAATGCTCGTTTTGGAGATCCGGAAACACAAGTAGTACTTCCTCGTATGACTTCGGATTTTGGACTTTTCATTACCGCTCTAATGGATGAAAAACCTTTTGAGTTGGAATGGTCTGATGCAGAAATGCTAGGTGTTGTCATCGCATCTGCTGGTTATCCAAATGATGTACAAAAAGGTGCTCAGTTGCCAAATCTTGCTGTTCTAGAAGAAGCAGGTCTTCACGTGTTCCATGCTGGTACTAAAGCAGGAACGGAAGGTTTTATTGCAAATGGAGGCCGTGTTATTTTAGTAGTAGGAAGCGAGTCAACATTGAAAGAAGCGCAGCAAAAAGTATATGTAGGCCTATCTAAGTTAGAATGGGAAGGTTTATTTTTCAGAAAAGATATAGGCTGGAGAACGTTTCAATAGTTAAAAGAGGGTGTCCCAGCGATTTGTTGGAGACATCCTCTTTTATAATAAGGATCTGTTAAACGATCCTGCTGTTACCTGAGGCGGTTTTTCCGCAGGAGTCTCGCGGATTTTCGGCACAAAGTATATGCTTCTAAAAAACAGCAGCCTAGTTTAACAGGATCCATAAAATAATTTTTTCTCAGAATTTACTAAAAATAGAAATCAACACTTTGCTTTACTAAAGTACTATGCTAATATTATTTCTAAGTACATATTTACAGGAAGGAGCATGGATGGTATGCAATATCCAATTTGGAAAATAGAAGAGATAAGACATCAAATAGATGTTGTAAATGGAACACAAGCACCAGATATTCTTATTACCAATGCAACTTATCTACACAGTCATTTAAAAAAATGGATTACCGGTAATATTTGGATTGTAAAAGACCGAATTGTATACACTGGTTCAGAAATGCCTCTTATTTCGGATAAAACAGAAGTGTATGATGCAACTGGTCAAAAGATTGTGCCAGGCTATATTGAACCTCATGTACATCCATTCCAACTATATAATCCACAAACCTTTGCAGATTATGCAGCGCAGTTAGGAACTACAACATTCATAGCGGATAACTTAATCTTATTTTTGATGCTTAAGAATAAGAAAGCGTTTTCAATAATGGACCAATTAAAAGAATTACCCTTCGCGTTCTATTGGTGGGCCCGTTTTGATTCGCAAACCGAGCTTGAAAATGAAGAAGAATTATTCACTTCTAAAAAAGTCGGTGAATGGATAGAGAGACCGGATGTTATTATGGGAGGGGAGCTAACTGGTTGGCCGAGATTACTTTCTGGCGATGATCAGATGTTGTATTGGATGCAGCAAGCAAAAACGAATGGTATGAAAATTGAAGGTCATTTCCCAGGAGCATCGGAGCGCACGCTTGCACGTATGCGTCTTCTTGGAGCAGATGGCGACCATGAATCGATGACCATTGAAGAAGTGGAAAGACGAATTCTTCATGGTTATGCTGTGACGCTTCGTCACTCATCCATTCGTCCTGATTTACCTATATTACTAAAAGGTATACTAGAGAAGGATCTTCATATTTTCGATCATTTAATGATGACTACAGATGGTGCAACCCCTTCATTTCATACAGATGGAGTGATGGATAAGTGTATTCAGGTAGCTTTAGATGCTGGGGTAAATCCAATCGATGCTTATTTAATGGCTTCATTTAATGTAGCAAAATATTATAATTTATCTAATTTACACGGGGTAATTGCAACAGGAAGATTTGCCACGCTTAACTTTTTAGTAGATGAGCAAAGTCCTGTACCAATAAGTGTTTTATCAAAAGGAGTATGGTTAAAACGAGCTAGTGAACAAGTGCATGCATTTGCTCCAATTGATTGGTCGGATATGCCAGATCTAAATATAGACTTCGACTTGTCGGAGTCTGACTTCCAATTTTCCATGCCTTTTGGAATTGAAATGGTAAACGATGTTATTACAAAGCCTTATTCAGTCAGCGTCGATACGACAGACAATGAACTGTCCACGAGTCATGATCAAAGCTTCCTTTTGTTAATAGATCGCCATGGTAAATGGAAAGTTTCCACCCTGATTAAAGGATTTGCTACGACCTTAAAGGGATTTGCATCTTCTTATTCTAGCACCGGTGACATTTTATTAATCGGTAAAAATAAAAAATGCATGCTACAGGCATTTAACGAAATGAAGAAGATGAATGGAGGAATTGTCCTCGTTGAGAACGATGAAGTTGTTTGTTCTATTAATCTTGCTATTGGTGGAGGATTATCTGATAAGCCAATGGAAGCGTTAATAGAAGAAGAGTTGCTTCTGAAGAAAGAGCTAGCTGCAAGAGGATTTAGGCATGGGGATGCTATCTATACTTTATCCTTTTTGCAGGCTACACATTTACCATATGTACGAGTTACCCAAAGAGGTATTTTCGATGTCATGAAAAAACAAGTACTATTTCCAGCTGTTATGAGGTAGGGGGATATATGTGTTCAAAAAATGGGGATTTTTAGGTGTTATTTGCTTACTTCTTATGGCTTGTTCCAACGAGGAAGAAGTTAAGGAAGAAGTAAAATCAGTAGAAGAGCCTTTAGAAGAGACAGTAGATGTAGTAGAAGAACCAGTTGTGTTACCATTTACCGCACCTTTTACAGGAGTCGGTTCAGAAATAGAATTAACACAAAGACCGATTCTTGTGACGATCAATAATCATCCACTAGCTAGACCACAGTCCGGAATTTCACAAGCAGATATCGTATATGAAATGCTAGCGGAAGGAAATGTCACGAGATTCCTAGCACTCTATCAAAGTAGTATTCCGGAAACTATAGGACCTGTTCGAAGTGCACGAGACTATTTTATAGACATCGCAAAAGGCTTAAATGCCTTTTATATTGCACATGGATATAGTCCTGATGCACAGAAAATGCTAAATGCAAAAGTTGTTGATAATATTAATGGTATGCAGTATGATGGAATACTCTTTAAACGATCAAAGGATCGTAAAGCACCACATAATTCGTACATTTCAAACGAAAATATTTTTGCGGGTGCAGAACGAGTAGGAGCCCCGATGAAAATCGATAAAGTTCCCACTTTCAGCTTCTACGAAACATTAGAAGGTGCAAAAATTGGAAATCCCGTTACTAACGTAAGCATACGATATGGTTCAGGATCAAGTTTTGAAAATGAGTATACGTATATACCAGAGGAAGGCCTATATGAAAGGAAAACAGCTGGAATCTTAACGATCGACAAAGAAACAGATGAACCTGTGAAACTTTCAAATGTCATTTTTATGGAAATGCCTCATAAAACCATTGATAATGCTGGCCGACAACAAATCACTTTAACTGGTGGGGGGAACGCTTATCTATTCCAAGCTGGTGTAATGAAGGTCATTGAGTGGGAAAATGTTGATGGGGTTCTCGTTCCTATGGAAAATGGGGTTCCTGCAAAACTAGTGCAAGGGAAAACATGGATTAGTTTTGTTCCAATGAAACCAGGATTAGAAAGTATGGTAAACTTTTTACCTTGACAGTTGATAGTATAGAGAGGAATGAAACAAATATGCAAATTGAAAAAATCAAAGGTCATCAAACGGACCAATTATTTAAATCGATTTTACAATTAAAAGATATGGATGAATGTTATCGATTTTTTGATGACTTATGTACTATAAGTGAGATTCAGTCCTTGGCACAGCGTTTTGAAGTAGCACATTTATTACGCATGAAAAAAACATATGAAACTATTAAGAAAGAAACAGGTGCAAGTACTGCAACAATTTCACGTGTAAGACGCGCATTTGATTATGGCAACGGAACCTATGATGAGATGCTTGGTCGTCTTTATCCAGAGGAATTACCTATCCCAAATTCGAAAGAATAAGCTCGGACTTGGACATACTTTTTTTAAAAAGCCTGACATATTAACTATAAATATGTTTTTCACGATGGCCTTTACTGAACAGAGATATCTGTTCAGTTTTTTTGTTATAATGAATGAATGTAAATTAACTATATGTAGGTGAGATAATGGATTATAAAGAATGGCGACATATATTTAAATTGGATCCGGCAAAAACAATTGACGCTGAAGATTTAGAGAAGATTTGTGAATCTGGGACCGACGCAATTATTATTGGTGGTTCGGATGATATTACTCTTGATAATGTTATTGATTTATTGATGCGTGTTAGAAGATATGCTGTTCCTGTAGCTCTAGAAGTATCTACAATCGAGTCTATTACGCCTGGCTTTGATTTTTATTTTATTCCAAGTGTCTTAAATAGCACGGATACCAAATGGGTGAAAGATTTACATCATGCTGCAATGAAAGAATTCGGTGAATTAATGAACTGGGAAGAAATTATTCCTGAGGGATATTGTGTCTTAAATCCTGATTGCAAAGCTGCTAAGCTGACAAATGCTCAGCAGGTAGAAACAACAGATGATATTATTGCTTATGCTCAAATGGTCGAGCATATGTTCAAATTCCCTATTTTTTATATGGAATATAGCGGGATGTATGGCGATGTAGAAGCTGTGAAACAAGTGAAATCCGTTCTTGTCCGTACACACCTTTTTTATGGTGGAGGAATACAAACGGAGGCGCAGGCAAAGGAAATGTCGGCCTATGCAGATACAATTATTATAGGGAATCAAGTG
The DNA here is from genome assembly GCF_038637725.1 of Psychrobacillus sp. FSL H8-0483. NCBI lineage: Bacteria > Bacillati > Bacillota > Bacilli > Caryophanales > Bacillaceae > Psychrobacillus > Psychrobacillus sp. FSL H8-0483. Next base: position 3,517,402 of record NZ_CP152052.1, on the reverse strand, counting down.
TATGAAAATTTAGAAGAGGCATTGAAAACAGTAAATGCAGTCAAGTAACATTTGAGATAAGTAAGATTCAAATGTATAATGATAGGAACGAATGTTCTTGTAGAGGGAGTGTATTATGGAGCTTATAGCGAAAAATTTATTAAACGGTATGAACAAAGAGCAAGAAAAAGCTGTAAAAACAACAGATGGTCCTCTACTCATTATGGCTGGAGCAGGGTCTGGTAAAACACGTGTATTAACGCATCGAATTGCGTATTTAATAGTGGAAAAGGAAGTCTATCCTTCCAAAATACTTGCCATTACATTTACAAATAAAGCTGCACGTGAAATGCGTGAACGCATCAATAGTATCTTGGGTGCAGGAACTGGAGAGAGTATGTGGGTCTCCACTTTTCACTCGATGTGTGTTCGTATTTTAAGGAGAGATATTGATCGAATCGGTTTTTCGAAAAATTTCTCTATTTTAGATACGACTGATCAGTTATCGGTTATAAAAAGTATTTTAAAAGAACAGAATATTGATTCGAAAAAGTATGATCCACGTTCGATGTTAAATGCAATTAGTAGTGCTAAAAATATATGTATTGACGCAGATACATTTAAAGCGCAGATGAACGAATTTAACCCATTTGAAAAAACCGTTGCAGAGGTATATAAAGGGTATGAAAAGCGTTTAAGAAAAAACCAATCCCTCGATTTTGATGATTTAATTATGACAACGTTGACCCTCTTTAAACGAGTGCCCGAAGTACTAGAGTTTTATCAAAATAAATTCCAATATATTCATGTAGATGAGTACCAAGATACCAATAAAGCACAATATGAATTAGTACAGATGCTTGCACAGAAATTCAAAAACATTTGTGTCGTTGGTGACTCCGATCAATCCATTTATCGCTGGCGTGGAGCAGATATTCAAAATATTTTATCGTTTGAAAAGGATTATCCAAATGCAACAGTGATTATGCTGGAGCAAAATTATCGCTCTTCACAAAGAATCTTACAAGCTGCTAATGACGTCATTGGTAATAACACGAGCAGATATCCTAAGGTGCTAAGAACAGAAAATAATGAAGGCGAAAAAATTCAGCTATTCCGTGCTTTTAATGAGCAACAGGAAGCTCAGTTTGTTGTGCAATCCATTCAAGAAATGATGGAAAAAGAAAACCGTACCTTGGACGATTTCGCTATACTATACCGAACTAATGCTCAATCACGTGTGATTGAGGAAGTACTCGTTAAATCGAATATGTCGTATACAATAGTAGGCGGGACTAAGTTCTACGATCGTAAAGAAATTAAAGACTTATTAGCCTATCTTCGTTTGATTGCCAACAACGATGACGATTTGTCCTTAGCGCGAATTATTAATGAGCCGAAACGTAATATTGGCGCAACTTCTTTTGAACGTATGGCTATGTATGCGCTTGAACAAGATCGGTCCATTCTCGATGCATTGAATGAAGTAGATTTCATGGGATTACCTGCCCGTGCTGTTAACTCAGTTGTGCAATTCCAAGGACTTATTCAAAACTTCACACAGATGCAAGAGTACCTATCGGTAACCGAAATTGTAGAGCAAGTGCTAGAAAAAACAGGGTACCGAACTATGTTGAAAAATGAAAAAACGATTGAAGCGGAAAGTCGCTTAGAAAATATCGAAGAGTTCTTGTCTGTTACAAAAGCGTTTGAAGAACAAAGTGACGATAAATCACTTGTCTCCTTCTTAACAGATTTAGCGCTTATTTCTGATATCGATAAATTAGATGAAGACCAGGATGTATCTCAAGGAAATATCATCTTAATGACGATGCATGCTGCAAAGGGACTTGAGTTTCCTGTAGTATTTATCATTGGAATGGAAGAAAATATTTTTCCTCATTCCCGTTCTCTTGGGGATGATGAAGAGATGGAAGAAGAACGTCGACTTGCTTATGTTGGTATTACTAGAGCAGAGGAAAGACTGATTATTACATGTGCACAATCTCGGACCATTTTTGGTCGTGGAAGCTTCAATAGTCCTTCCCGTTTTATTGCAGAAATTTCAGATGAGATTATCGAATCAGTTGGAGGGAAGAAAGAAGGAAAAATGAGTTCTTCTACCACTTCTATAGCAACCCCACAAACAAGAAGAGCACCAGTTGCTACACCTGCGTATAAACAATCAGGTGGAGATAAAATGGGCTGGAAAGTGGGAGATAAAGCTGCGCATAAAAAATGGGGAGAAGGTATGGTTGTTAGTGTTCGTGGTGATGGGGAAGATACGGAGCTTGATATCGCATTCCCAAGTCCGACTGGTATTAAGCGATTGCTCGCTAAATTTGCACCGATTGAAAAAGGATAATTCACTTAGTGGAGGAAAACCCCATGGATAAATTAGAACAACGAGTAAAAGAGCTGCATAAGCTTTTATATGAATATGGATATGCATACTACGTGTTAGACGATCCGATTGTTCCAGATGCAGTGTATGATCAATACTTACATGAATTGATATCACTAGAAGAACAAAATCCTCATTTAATAATGCCGGATTCTCCGACGCAACGAGTAGGACTAGTAGTAACAGAAGGTTTTAAAAAAGTGACTCATACAAATCCAATGCTTAGTCTTTCCAATGCATTTAACGAAGATGATCTTCGGGATTTTGATAAACGAATTGTTGGTATTATTGATGAAACACCATCGTATGTATGCGAATTAAAAATAGATGGATTGGCCGTTTCGCTTCTATACGAAGAAGGTCGCTTAGTAAGAGGAGCTACTCGTGGTGACGGAACGACTGGTGAAGACATAACGAGTAATATAAAAACAATCCGCTCAATCCCACTTCGTTTAAAAGACAACGTAACACTTGAAGCAAGAGGTGAAGCGTACATGCCGAAAGCTTCGTTTGAAAAGTTAAATGAAGAACGGGCTGAACGCGGAGAAGAATTATTTGCAAATCCGAGAAACGCTGCTGCAGGATCTCTTCGTCAGCTAGATCCAAAAATGGCTGCAAGCAGGAATTTGGCTATGTTCGTTTACGGCATGGGTGGTGATGGAGAAGGGCAGAATGTTGATAAACACTCCGAGGCATTGAAGTTTATGAAAGAACAAGGTCTGCCGACGAATAAGGAAGCAAGAGAGTGTTCTTCTATAGAAGAAGTACTTGAGTATATAGAAGAATGGACAGCTAGAAGAAACGATATACCTTATGAAATTGATGGTATCGTGATTAAAGTAAATGACTATGCTCACCAGGAGGAGCTAGGATTTACCGCAAAAAGTCCGCGCTTTGCGATAGCTTATAAATTCCCAGCAGAAGAAGTAGTTACAACTATACTTGATATCGACTTAACGGTTGGACGAACTGGAGTCGTTACACCTACTGCAATCTTAGTACCTGCACAAGTAGCAGGTTCTACGGTTCAACGTGCGACTTTGCACAATGAAGATTTAATCCGGGAAAAGGATATTCGCATTGGAGACCGTGTCATTATTCGAAAAGCTGGCGATATTATACCAGAAGTCGTAGCAGTAATACTGGAAGAAAGAAAAGGCACAGAGATACCTTATGAAATGCCAACTCATTGTCCTGTTTGTGAGAGTGAATTGGTGAGAATAGAAGAGGAAGTTGCATTACGATGTGTGAATCCACAATGTCCCGCTCAAATTCAAGAAGGAATTTATCATTTTGCCTCTCGTAATGCGATGAATATTGAAGGTCTAGGAGAAAAGGTTGTCGTACAGTTATTTAGGGAGCAGTTGATTAAAGACGTTTCTGATTTATACAAATTAACAATAGAAGATTTGATTAAGCTAGAGCGTATGGGATTGAAATCTGCCACTAACTTAGTGACTGCAATAGAAGCTTCCAAAGAGAACTCGATGGAACGAGTATTGTTTGGTCTTGGCATTCGCCATATTGGGGAAAAGGCAGCAAAAATACTGTCCGAAACTTTTCATAACTTCGATGCACTAATGAAAGCTACAAGAGAAGAGCTTACTACAATCAATGAGATTGGGGACAAGATGGCAGATTCCCTCGTAACGTATTTTGAGCAAGAAGAAGCACAACAGCTCATGCAACGATTAAGAACAGCTGGATTGGTTCTTCAATATACAGGGAAAATTATTGATGTATCGACTTTAGAGAATAGTCCGTTTGCGGGTAAAACTGTTGTCTTAACAGGAAAGCTGATGCAATTATCACGTCCAGAAGCGAAAGAAAAAATTGAGTCATTAGGCGGCAAAGTTGCAGGAAGTGTAAGTAAAAAAACTGATTTAGTAATAGCAGGAGAAGAAGCAGGGTCTAAGCTAGAAAAAGCTACAGGTCTTGGAATCGAAATCTGGGATGAACAAAAGCTGCTAGACCAATTAGCGGAGTAAAGGAGTTCTAAGTCATGGCCAAAAAATATATAGGTATATCTACGCTAATTTTATTGCTAATTGTTTCTGGGTGTACTCCTTCATTGAGAGAAGAACCAGAAGTCCTTCAGAATACTGAAGAAGAAGCTGCGAAAACAGTGATTATTCCTAGTTTACAATTAGATGAGAATTACTACCGTACTATTTTACCTTATGAGGAAAGTGCAAGTAGAGGATTGGTAGTCTCTAATCTTGCAACGAAATACGATATGAAAGAAGTAGAAACTGGTCTGCTGCGAATATCACAAAATGAGTTTTCCCCGGATAAGTATTTATTTCAAGAAGGACAATATTTAGAAGGCAGTACGATTAGTTCGTGGTTAGCAAGAAGCAATCAAACGGTTGATGGATTAAATCCAAGTGATGAAGGGCTAATTGGTGAAGAAAAAGCCAAAAATGCACCTGTCTATATTACGCATATTGTGGAGCAAAATTACTTAGAAAAAGTAGATAACACTGTAAAACTAGCGGGAGTTTCTGTAGGGCTTGCTTTAAACTCTATTTATTATTATCAAAAGGAAGCATATGGTGCGACCTTTGAAGAGCCATTAACTCAAAAACAAATTGAAGAAAATGGGAAGAAAATAGCAGATGAAGTAGTAAATCGCATGCGTCAAATAGAAGGACTTGCAGATGTTCCAATCGTTGTTGGTCTGTTCAAACAAAACAGTAGAAATGCTGTTGTTCCCGGAACATATTTTTCGTATGGTGTTGCTCCAAGCGGGAAAAATGTGTCAGATTGGAAAGCAATAGATGAAGAATATATTTTATTCCCAACGGCAGCTTCAGAAGAAAAATATCGTGATTTAGATACTATTTTCCGCAACTTCAAACAAGATGTGGAAACGTATTTTTCAAATTATACAAGCGTGATTGGAACTGGTTATTTTAAAGATCAACAGCTCCAAAAATTGACCATTACAATTCCGATTCAATTCTACGGTACGGCAGAATTGATTGGGTTCACACAGCATATAGCTGGTTTAATCAAAACTCACTTTAATCCTGCTATGAATATAGAGGTACAAATAAACTCTCTGGATGGAGCAGAAGCATTATTAGTGAAGAAATCTGGAGAAGAAGATGCCTATGTGCATATATACACCCAATAAGAGTGGAAAAAGTAACACTCTGTTCAACTAGAGTGAAAAATGATATGATATTGCTTATGGTTATTGAATTCGGAGGTGTGAAAATTGGCGAATATTTCAAAAGAAGAAGTAAAGCACGTAGCGCATTTAGCACGATTAGCAATCACAGAAGAAGAGGCTGAAAAGTTTGCAGTGCAGTTAGCAGCAATTACGGACTTTGCAGAGCAACTAAAAGAATTGGATACTACGAATGTAGTACCAACAACGCATGTCTTACCTTTAGTAAATGTTTTACGTAAAGATGAAGCAATTAAAGGATTAGACCGTGAAACGATGATGTTAAATGTGAAAGAACAAGAAGCAGGTCAAGTAAAAGTACCATCCATTATGGATTAATAGTTGTTAGGAGGGAAAAGTATGACGTTATTTGAACGTTCAGCAAAAGAACTACAAGCGCTTTTACATAGCAATGAAATTACAATCGCTGATTTGACAAAAGAAGCTTATGAACGCGTAGAAAAACTAGATGGTGATGTAGAGGCTTTCTTAGCATTAAATAAAGAAAAAGCGACAGCAACAGCTGCAGAATTAGATCAAGTACCTTTTGCAGAACGTGGACCATTATTTGGTCTACCAATCGGAGTGAAAGATAATATTGTAACAGAAGGTTTAGAAACAACTTGTGCAAGTAAAATATTAAAAGGATTCAATCCAATTTATGATGCAACTGTTGTGAAAAAGCTACGCGATGCAGGAATGGTCACTATTGGGAAATTAAACATGGATGAATTTGCAATGGGTTCTTCGAATGAAAACTCAGCATATAAAACAACAAAAAATCCATGGTCACTTGACCGAGTACCTGGAGGTTCTTCTGGTGCATCAGCAGCTGCAGTAGCAGCAGGAGAGGTTCCATTCTCATTAGGTTCTGATACAGGTGGTTCAATCCGTCAACCAGCATCTTATTGTGGTGTTGTTGGGATGAAACCTACTTATGGACGAGTTTCACGTTTTGGATTAGTTGCATTCGCATCTTCCCTTGACCAAATCGGTCCGATTACTCGCAACGTAACAGATAATGCCTTATTACTAGAAGCAATTTCTGGACTTGATCCACATGATTCTACTTCAGCAGACGTAGAAGTACCAAATTTCGCATCAGCTCTAACTGGCGATGTTAAAGGTCTTCGAATCGCAGTACCAAAAGAATATTTAGGTGAAGGTGTTAGCGAAGCAGTTCGTCAATCCGTTCTTGATGCATTAAAAGTATTGGAGAATCTAGGAGCAACTTGGGAAGAGGTTTCATTACCACATTCAAAATACGCTTTAGCAACATACTATATTCTTTCATCTTCAGAAGCTTCATCTAACCTTTCTCGTTTCGATGGTATTCGTTATGGCTTCCGAGCAGAAAATGTACAAAACTTAATGGATCTTTATAAAGAAACTCGTTCTCAAGGGTTTGGGGATGAAGTAAAACGTCGTATTATGCTGGGAACTTATTCTTTAAGCGCTGGTACTTACGATGCTTACTATAAAAAAGCACAACAAGTTCGTACATTAATCAAAGAAGATTACGATAAAGTATTAGCAGACTATGATGTTATTGTCGGACCTACTGCACCAACACCAGCATTTAAAATTGGTGAGAACGTAGAAGATCCATTAACGATGTATGCAAACGATATTTTAACTATTCCAATTAACCTAGCAGGTGTCCCAGCTATTTCTATCCCATGTGGATTTGAAAACGGCTTACCACTTGGCTTACAAATTATTGGGAATTACTTTGATGAGTCGACAATTTATCGTGTAGCTCATGCTTATGAGCAAGCGACTGATTTCCATACACAAACTCCTCAAATCTGGGAGGGAAAATAACATGAACTTTGAAACAGTTATTGGATTAGAAGTACACGTAGAGTTAAAAACTAACTCTAAAATCTTCTCAGCTGCACCAAATCACTTTGGGGCTGAACCAAATACAAATACAACAGTAGTAGATCTTGGATATCCAGGGGTACTACCTGTGTTAAATAAAAACGTGGTCGATTTTGCTATGCGTGCTGCTCTTGCATTAAACATGGAAATCGAACAAAATACTAAATTTGACCGTAAAAATTATTTCTATCCTGACAATCCAAAAGCTTATCAAATTTCACAATTTGATAAGCCAATTGGTAAAAATGGATGGGTTGAAATTGAAGTTAACGGAGAGAAAAAACGTATTGGTATTACTCGTCTTCATATGGAAGAAGATGCAGGTAAATTATCACATGCGGATGGATATTCTTTAGTAGACTTTAACCGTCAAGGCACTCCACTAGTGGAAATCGTATCAGAGCCAGACATTCGTACTCCTGAAGAAGCTTATGCTTACCTGGAAAAAGTAAAAGCCATTATCCAATATACAGATGTTTCGGACTGTAAAATGGAGGAAGGATCTTTACGCTGTGATGCTAATATTTCTATACGTCCATACGGCCAAGAAGAATTTGGTACTAAAACAGAGTTGAAAAACTTAAACTCTTTCAACTATGTACGTAGAGGTTTAGAACATGAAGAAATCCGTCAAGCACAAGTGCTTTCTTCAGGTGGAGTAATTGAACAAGAAACTCGTCGTTATGATGAGAAAACAGGTAAAACAATCCTTATGCGTGTTAAAGAAGGAACAGACGATTATCGTTATTTCCCTGAACCGGATTTAGTTGATCTTGTAATTGATGATGCTTGGTTAGAACGTGTACGCGCAGAAATTCCAGAGCTACCAGATGCACGTAAACAACGTTACGTCGAAGAGCTTGGTTTATCTCCATATGATGCTCATGTATTAACATTATCAAAAGACATGGCGAACTTCTTTGAAGCAACAACAGCTGATGGAGCAGATGTCAAACTTTCTGCTAACTGGTTAATGGGCGAAGTTTCTGCTTATTTAAACGCTGAGCAAAAAGAGTTATCTGCTACTCCTTTAACTCCAGCTGGACTTGCTGGTATGATTAAATTAATTGAAGATGGAACAATTTCATCTAAAATAGCTAAAAAAGTATTCAAGGAGCTTATCGAAAATGGTGGCTCTGCAGAAGAAATTGTAAAAGCAAAAGGATTAGTACAAATTTCAGACGAAGGCGCACTTCGTGAAATTGTCGTAGCAACTTTGGATGCTAATCCACAATCAATTGAAGACTTTAAAAACGGGAAAGATCGTGCAATTGGTTTCCTAGTAGGTCAAATCATGAAGGCAACAAAAGGCCAAGCGAACCCACCTCTTGTAAACAAAATTTTACAAGAAGAGATTGTAAAGCGCTAAAAAACATAGACCGCCTCCAAATGTTCTTACATTTGGAGGCGGTCTATTTTTTGTTTCTTCTTATGGAGAGTAACCATCCGATAATGAGGAGGAACCACCCGATTATGAGGAGAAGCCATCCGATAATGAGGAGGAACCACCCGATAATGTGGATAAGCCATCCGATTATCTTTCCAGTGAGTCAGCACACGACAAACTCAAATTTCCCCCTACTGAAGATTAACCCGTAAAAACCTGCTCATACGGAAAGCGATAATTTACTTTTTTCGGTTTCGTCAAAATGAAAAATAACGTAAGCGGTCCGATTCTACCTAGGAACATAACGATACATATGAGGACTTCACCAACATCACTTAGTTGCGAGGTAACTCCCATCGATAAACCTACAGTACCGAATGCAGAAAATACCTCAAACATTAGAGGTAGTAATGGAAGTCTTTCACTAATCGTTAACACAAAAGTAAATAAAAATACAATCATTAAACTAACAGTAGAAATAGCTAAAGAACGAATAATTGTTTCCTTACGAATCGTTCTACCAAAAAGTACTGGCTCCTCTTGATAACGAAAGAAAGCAAGTGTCGATAAAATTGCCACTATAAAAGTTGTTAACTTAATACCCGAAGCGGTTGATGCACTACCACCACCTATGAACATTAAAAACATCGTAAATAATAAAGAAGCATCCTCCATTTGAGCATAATCTACCATATTAAACCCTGCAGTTCGAGGAGTTACTGCATTGAAATAAGAAGTAGAGATCTTCTCGAATAACCCCATAGTACCGATTGTCTCGGTATTATGATATTCCAATAGAAAGAAAATAATAGTTGCAAAAATATTCATACCAATCGTTCCTACGACCATCAATTTCGTATGTAAAAACCAGCTATGAAAGGATTTCTTTTGAAAAATATCGACAACTACGACAAATCCAAGCCCACCGATAATAAACAAACTAGATAATAAGAGGGTAACAATCGGATCATTCGTAAATCCCATTAAATTGTCAGGAAACAATGAAAAACCGGCATTATTAAAGGCTGATACCACATGAAATAAACTAAAATAAAAAGCATCTCCGAAGCCGTAAGCTGGAATCCAATGAAGTGTTAACAAAATAATTGCTAAAGCTTCAACAGATAAGACAAATAGTAAGATTAGTTTTGTTAGTTTTACAATACCACCAATTGATTCCAGACTAAAAGACTCCTGTAAGTAAATTCTATGCTGTAAGCCAATTTTCTTGCCAAGCAAAATTAGCACAGCAACTGCAAAAGTCATTAATCCAATTCCTCCACATTGGATAAGAAAGAGAAGGACAAGTTCCCCAAAAAGCGTCAAAGTCGTTCCAGGGTCAAATACACTAAGTCCAGTAACTGTCGTTGCAGAAGTAGCAACAAATAACGCATCTACCCAGGAAATATCAGTTGTCGTTGCAATGGGTAACTTCAATAAAATCGTACCTAATGAGATTAAACATAGAAAGCTTCCAGCAATAATAAGTGGAGCTGAAAACGTAAATCTTTTCTTCATACGACTAAGCATTAAATCACTTCCTTTTTTTTGTAATAACTAAAATAATAAATACTCTATGCCTCTTTTTATTTTGTGTCAACAACTTATTTGAATAAGCTATGAAAACACAGTATACTTAAAAAAAAGGGGGTTTCTCAAATGCCAACAGAACAACAGTATTTTGAAGAAGCTAAATTATTTACCCAATATATGGATGATATGACAACTAAAAAAGAAGAGTCTTTCTCCATTTATAATCAATTTGAAGTGCCAGCAGATGATGAGTTTATTACAGTATTAAAAGAAAAGGCTCCACATATACTTGTTATTACAGAAGATTGGTGCGGAGATGCGATGATGAATAATGCGATTTTACGTAAAATTGCAGAAGCAGCAGATCTTGAGATGCGTGCTGTCTATCGTGATGAAAACTTGGAGTTAATAGACCAATACTTAACAAATGGTGGGCGCTCGATTCCTATTTACTTATTGTTAAGTAAAGATGGTGAAGTGATCGCGAAGTGGGGACCACGTGCAGAAAAAGTGCAACAATATGTAATGGAAAGTAGAGCGAAATTTCCACCAAAGGAAGATCCTACATTCGAAGAAGTACAGAAAGCATTTTTTGAGCAAATGACGAAAGAATTTACAGACAATAAAGAATTTCATTTATCTGTGTACGAAGATATACGTAGTAGTTGGTTACAAGCTCTTCAAAAGTAAATACTTGCTAATTTAGTGATAGGGAGTCGGCAGCAGTCGGCTCTTTTTAGTGGTGAGTGGAAACTTTTTGATGAGGAGTATAGTCTTCTATAGGTAAGAAAGAAATTGTAAAGCAGAAAGGAATATCTGTATGAAACGTGCACGGATTATCTATAATCCAACTTCCGGAAGAGAACTTTTTAAAAGGCACTTGCCAGAAGTGTTGGAGACTTTAGAAGTTGCTGGATATGAGACATCTTGCCATGCAACAACCTCTGAAGGAGATGCTACAGAAGCCGCGAAAAAAGCAGTTGTAAACGGTTTTGACATTATTATTGCTGCTGGTGGAGATGGAACACTAAATGAAGTAGTAGCAGGCGTAAGTGAGTTTGAGGACCGACCGAAAATTGGGCTTATTCCAATGGGAACAACAAATGATTTCGCAAGAGCAGTGCATATACCTCGAGATATTCAAAAAGCAGTGGAGATCATTATCAAAGGAGATACTATTCCTGTCGACGTTGGACTAGTGAATGACCGTCGTTACTTTATTAATATTGCAGGTGGAGGAAGAATTACCGAACTTACTTATGAAGTTCCAAGTAAGCTAAAAACTGTACTTGGCCAACTTGCATATTATTTAAAAGGCATAGAAATGCTGCCTTCGATTAATGCTACAAAAGTAAGGATTGAATATGACGGAGAAGTATTTGACGATGAAGCAATGATGTTCTTAGTCGGACTGACAAATTCTGTTGGAGGCTTTGAAAAGCTCGCACCAAATTCGAGTATTAATGATGGAAATTTTTCTTTATTCATATTAAAGAAAGTTAATATTGCTGAATTTATTCGTTTAGCAACACTTGCTATTCGAGGGGAACATTTGTCGGATCCCCATGTGATTTATAAAAAAGCAAAGAATATAAAAGTGACTTCAGAAGACAAAGTATTACTTAATCTAGATGGCGAATATGGTGGAATTATTCCAGCAACGTTCCAAAATTTATATAGACATATAGAGGTTTTTGTACCAATCAATGAAATTCGAGAGCAGGACAGACCGTGAAAATGAACTCAGCATTCTTTCGAGAAAGCTGGGTTTTTGTTCAAATTTTGGGGGTATAACTATTCTGGTGAGTGCCAATCTAGTCTTCATTTAATCTGTTTAAAATATTCACTCCTCTTTCACCTTTTTGTTATATTTTTATCTTGGATATGTTACAAAACGGAAAAGAAAGGGAATAATATAGTTTAACCTGTTGAATTAGGCAAAAGGAGTGGAAGGCATGTATAAGAAACAAGAAAAATACTTAATGTGGCTTGCTTTTGTTGTGGCAGGGATTATGATGCTATCCATTGTGGGAAGAATACTTGGAGGTTAAGGAGGTATAACATTTGGGAAATGAAGAAGCCGTATTTTTTAGTCGTGTGTTAACGGAATTGACCTTATCTTTTCATATTATTTATGCAACAATCGGTGTAGGTGTCCCTTTAATGATTATGATTGCCCAGTGGGTTGGTATTAAGAAAAATGATGAACACTACATATTACTTGCAAGACGATGGGCACGAGGATTTGTCATTACAGTTGCCGTCGGAGTAGTAACTGGAACTGCTATAGGGATGCAGCTATCTCTACTTTGGCCGAATTTTATGGAACTAGCAGGTAATATTATTGCTCTTCCATTATTTTTGGAAACATTTGCGTTCTTTTTTGAAGCAATTTTCCTTGGCATTTATTTGTATACTTGGGATCGTTTTGAGAATCAAAAGAAGCATTTACTTTTACTAATACCGGTTGCCGTTGGGGCATCTTTTTCTGCGGTGTTCATTACTATTGTCAATGCCTTTATGAATGCACCCCAAGGCTTTGACGTTGTCGACGGCGCATTAGTAAACATTAGTCCGTTACTAGCGATGTTTAACCCAGCAATGCCAACGAAAGTTGCACATGTTGTAGTTACAGCGTATATGACTTCAGCATTTGTTTTAGCAGCCATTGCAGCTTTCCGGTTATTAAAAGGGTCGAATCATGTTTATCATAAAAAAGCGTTGTACTTAACAATGAAGGTAGGACTTGTCTTTTCAATTGCCACTGTTATTATTGGCGATTTCTCCGGAAAATATTTAGCAGAGTACCAACCTGAAAAACTAGCAGCTGCTGAATGGCATTTTGAAACAGGAGGAAATGCACCTTTAATGTTGTATGGAGTTTTGGATGACGGAGAAGTGAAATACGCGATTAAGATTCCATTTGCGTTAAGTATTCTTGCGCATTCCAATCCGACAGCTGAAGTAATAGGGTTAGATCAGTTCCCAGAAGATGAAGTTCCTCCTTTATATATTCACTATTTGTTTGACTTGATGGTGACGATAGGGATGAGTTTGGTCGGTCTTGCCGGATTATACTGGCTAGGGAAGCTTTTGAAATGGTCATTTGTGGATTCAAAGCTTTTCCGCTGGCTGATTGTTTTAGGTGGCCCAGCTTCTATTATTGCCCTTGAAGCAGGCTGGTGGTTAGCGGAAGTTGGAAGACAGCCATGGATTTTAAGAGGAATTATGCGCGTAGAAGATGCTGCAACGACTAGTGCGCACGTCGATACGATGTTGCTTCTATTTGCAGGTCTTTATGTTGTGCTCGGAATTGGAACTATAGTTGTGCTTAGTCGTATGTTTAGAAAAAATCCAGTAGAACGTGAAATAGAAGATCGGCATGTTGAAAGAGGCGGTGATATATCATGACGTTAGAGATCATCGGGATTACAGTGTTATGGACGTTCTTGTTTGGCTATTTAATAGTTGCATCCATTGATTTTGGAGCAGGATTTTTTAATGCCTATAGCTTACTGACAGGAAGACAGCACATTTTGACGAATGTGATTCAGCGTTATCTATCACCTGTTTGGGAAGTGACGAATGTGTTTCTTGTATTCTTCTTTGTAGGAATCATTGGATTCTTCCCGAAAACAGCATTTTACTATGGTACGACACTGCTTGTACCAGCGAGTATTGCTTTAATCTTACTTGCAATCCGTGGTTCGTACTACGCTTTTGAAACGTATGGCTCAAGAGGGCATAAAGGATATTCGTTTATGTATGGATTAGCAGGATTGTTTATTCCGGCAGCATTGTCCATCGTATTGACCATTTCTGAGGGTGGTTTTATTACGATGGTAAATAATGCCCCTGTTTTAGATTATCGGGCGCTATTTACTAGTCCATTAACTTGGGCAATTGTTGTGCTTAGTCTTTCTGCAGTTCTTTATATCTCGGCTGTGTTTTTAACCTGGTATGCGAATAAAGCAGGAGATAAAGAAGCGACAATACTAATGCGAAAATATGCCCTTCTATGGGCATTTCCAACGATAATAACAGCGATGGGTATTATGATAGAACTTCGCTCACATAACCCAGAGCATTACAGCAATATGCTCGATATTTGGTGGGCATTTGGTTTATCGTTTTTATTATTTGTAGGAACGGTTTGGCTTTTGTATAAAAAAAGGAGTTATGGAGCAGCATTTGGCCTTTTAGTAGGACAGTTTCTCATTGCGTTCTTTGCATATGGTTTTGCACATCGACCGTATTTGTTGTATCCGTATTTAACGATTTACGATAGCTTTACGAATGAAGCAATGGCGATTTCCTTAATCATTGCATTCCTTGCAGGCCTTGCTTTATTAATACCTTCTCTGTATTTATTGTTACGTCTTTTCTTATTTAATAAAGACTATGTCCGTGGGAAAAAAGACAATCACGCATAAGGAGGAGCTCTCATGTCAGACTTTTTCATATTTTACGCACCATTCATCGTATTGATCGGATCAATTGTTGTAGCTTTTTGGGCTGCTTCCAAAGACGGAGTGATTAAAGACGAATAATACTGGAACCTCGGATATCCGAGGTTCTTTTTTGAAAGATAAGAAAGTATATAAATTTTAATACTGTGAACGGGTTGATTTCCGCTACAGGCGGACGCTTTCCAGGGGGGAAGCATCAAGCCGCTTCCCTCGCGGTGCTCAGTCCAGGGTCTTGATTTGCTTGCTAATCCCCTAGGAGTCGCCGCCTTCCACTCCAATCAGCAGTTCCATAAGAAAGGCAATATATTTCATACACCAGAAAGGATATAAAATTTTATGCCATAAATCCCGTATTGATCTGTAAACAGGCATTAGACAGAAAAGTAAGTAGCGATCATTTTATAGAATAGTGCACAGCTCCCAAAATTGCATCTTCGGGAGCTTCCATCATTCATAGGATAGTAGATAGTATCTATTCTCTCATTATCCAAAACAGCACAAACCTTTTGACTATCGTTGCAGGAGGTCGACGGACAGACAACAGTCACGAGTCTCCAGATAAAATTCCCAAGGTAATGATGTAGCAAAAGTCAGTCCAGAGCACTCTGGAAACGATTGCGAACAGTTTTTGTGCACTTAAATGGTGCCCAACGCTTTTCTTATTATCTTAAACAGCAGTGCTCAAAACTTGTATGGTAAAATATATAGAATGTTAACAATGAAGGGGTGGAAAATGAATGAGATATGACGTTTTAATATTTGATTTGGATGACACGTTGTTCGATTTTGGAATGACCGAGAAAAATGCACTTCTTCATTTATTTATGGAATATGAATTACCGAATGGTGTGGAGGATTACCTTCCAAGTTATAAAGAAATCAGTAAAGTATTATGGGATGATTTAGAGCATGGTCGTACAACTTTAGCAAAGCTTAAAGTAGAGCGATTCAAGCGTTTATTTTTACAGCATGCAATGGACATAGATGCCGAAGTATTTGGACAAAAGTACTTAGATAAATTAGGAAAAGAAGTACATATGATTGACGGTGTAGAAGAAATGTTTGCGAATCTTTCAGGTTGTAAATTTGCGTTATTAACTAATGGTTTTAAAGAGGTACAACATGCAAGAATAGGTGGATCTTCGCTAAAGAATTTATTTGAGGTTATAATAACTTCCGAGGAAACCGGTTTTCAAAAGCCGCAAACAGAGATTTTTGAATATATATTCGACAAACTAAACCTTTCCGATAAATCACGTGTATTAATGATTGGAGATTCCCTTACATCAGATATTCAAGGTGGCAATAACTTTGGTATAGATACTTGTTGGTTTAATCCGCATTTGAAGAAGAATTTAACAGCAATTGAGCCAACGCATGAAATTCAATCTTGGGAAGAATTAGTGGAAATAGTTAATAAGCAAGTTTTGGAAGTAAAATGAGCTAGTTAGAAAGGTGAGTATTGATTTCCGCTCCAGACGGACTCTTTCCGCGGGCGTGGCTTCAGTCTCCACAGGCCAACACGATGTTGGTCACAAAGGCGTTGAGGCCCACAGGATGTGTGTCATGCAATCGTTGCCGCAAAAGTTATTTTGCGACGAGCTTTGCGCAGGAGCACAGAACTTTTGCGCAGGAGCAGGACGCGGCGAACTTAGATTGCCTTCCTTTCGAGGTGGCGTTCTTAGCCTTTGTTCCTTTTTTCGTTCCTGTGGGGCCTTCAGCTCATGCACCTACCGCTTTGCTTTCGGTGCAGAAAACATCTGATATTCCCGCTGGAGTCGCCGTCTTCCACTACAATCAATTGCCTACAAAAAACAGGTGAAGAAAAGACTCGTTTTTCTTCACCTGCTTCAATTTATGGGCTTATTGGACAGCCCCTCTTTTTGCTGAAATTTGGGTTAGTTGAAAAAATGATTTTTCTACAGTCGCTACATGGTATATATAGATTATCATGGACATACTTCATTTTAAACAGGCGCTTATTTTTGCTATAATGAAACAATCAAATAGGAACGGAGCAATAAAGTGAATAGACCAGTAACGAAAAATGATCGAATTACAGTTCATATAGAAGATTTAACACACGATGGAGCAGGAGTTGCCAAGGTCGACGGATATCCGCTATTCATTCAAGGTGGTTTACCGAACGAAACAGCAGAAGTCCATGTATTAAAAACATTAAAAAACTACGGCTTCGCAAAATTAATGAACATAGTGGAGCCATCTCCATTTCGTGTAGAAGCTCCATGCCCAGTATTTGCAGAGTGTGGTGGTTGTCAACTTCAGCATATGACATACGAAGGCCAACTCAAATGGAAAGAGAGCATGGTACGAAATGTCATGCAGCGTATAGGGAAAATTGATGCGCCAGTGTTACCTGTAAAAGGGATGGAGAAACCATGGGAATATCGCAACAAATCACAGATTCCGTTCAGCCTAGAAGATGGACAAGTTCTTGCTGGCTTCTATCAAACGAAATCACATCGCATTGCAGATACAAATACATGTTTAATTCAAACAGATGAAGCAGATCGTTTACTACGTGCGGTGAAAGAAAAAGCATTAGAGCTCGATTTGATTCCTTATAATGAAGAAACGAGAAAAGGTCAGCTTCGTCATCTTGTCGTACGGAAAGGTCGCGCAACAGGGGAAGTAATGGTTGTGCTGGTTACCAAACATCCGAAGTTATCGAAAAAAGATGCCATCATTGACCTTATACGAGAAGTAGAGCCAAATGTTGTTTCTATTATCCAAAACGTAAATACGCGCAATACAAATGTTATTTTCGGAGATGACACGAATGTCCTATGGGGCAAGGCAGTAATTGAAGATCTAATTGGAGATATTCGATTTGAAATATCTGCTCGTTCGTTCTATCAAGTGAACCCTGAACAAACAGAAGTACTATATAAACAAGCACTCGATTATGCACAGCTTTCTGGAGAAGAAACGGTAATCGACGCTTACTGCGGTATTGGAACGATTTCTTTATTCCTTGCGCAAAAAGCAAAACAAGTGCTTGGTGTGGAAATCGTTCCACAAGCGATTGAAGATGCGAAACGCAATGCCGAATTGAATGGCTTCAACAACACATTCTTCGAGGCAGGTCCTGCAGAAGAAGTCATTCCAAAATGGTATAAAGAAGGCAAGACAGCGGATGTACTAGTAGTAGATCCACCAAGAAAAGGTTGTGACGAAGCACTACTTCAAACAATCTTGGAACAAAAACCGAAGCGCGTTGTATACGTTTCCTGTAACCCAGCAACACTTGCGAGAGATCTACGCATCTTAGAAGATGGTGGCTACAAAACGCAAGAAGTTCAGCCGGTTGATATGTTCCCACAGACGACTCATGTTGAGTGTGTCTCGCAACTCATTTTAAAAGAAGACAACTAACGAATCGTTAGTTGTCTTTATCTTTATATAAAGTTTTATGCCACTTCTAAGGGATTGACGAAGGTATAGTGTATATGGATTTTACCTTCTTGTGTACAAGTAATCCGCTCAACTAATGGATGAAGAATTTGCGGTGTCAGCTTATCTAATGAAAGAATATCTTTTAACTTTTTGCCGATAGAAAGTGCAAAATAGCCATCTATCCGAAAAAATTTCAAATAGATGGCTATTTTTCGTGCGTACCGAAAAGGTGTGATTTTTTTTATTTTGGGTTTACACTGAAATTTAAATATCTTTCAATATTTATCTTGTTTGCCCTGGTGCTTTAAGCTAAACTTAGTGTAATTAAATGAATTTGCAGGGGGACACGTTTGTGTTGAGAAGGTTAAACCTGACCCTTAGAACCTGACCGTTAATACGGACGTAGGGAGCAAAGTACACTATCATCAATATGTACTTATTCGGCTCCGCGTATTTTTTACGTGGGGCCTTTCTTTTGCAAATACTTTAATTGCGGGGGGACACATTGTGTTGAGAAGGTTAAAACCTGACCCTTAGAACCTGACAGTTAACACTGGCGTAGGGAGCAATCATGGGTGTAGTCTACACTTTTTGGGCGTCTCTACTAGAGGCGCCTTTTTTGCGCTTACGTCCACCAATTAAGGAGGACAAAGAATGGAGTTTTGTGAAAAAGTTAGACAGGAAACGCAATTTTATTGGGAGGCTAGTTTTAACCATCCGTTTGTGCAAGGTATTGCAGATGGCAGTTTACCACTCGAAAAGTTCAAGTTTTATATGCTACAGGATGCGTATTATTTAAAGCATTACACAAAAGTCTTAACTTTAGCAGCAGCAAAGGCAACAAATGACGAGGACATTCAATACTTTTTAAACACGGCGAGATTTATACATGAAGCAGAGCTTGAACTTCACCGTACAACTTTTCAAGATTTAGGTGTAACAACTGTAGAAATCGAAAATTTTGAGGTGGCACCAGCTGCTTATAATTATGTGAGTCATATGTACAATGCTGTACATAATGGCGATGTAGCAGAAGCATTTGCTGCCATGTTACCTTGCCCGTGGCTCTATCAAGAAATTGGCCAAAAGCTTAAGTATGCTCGTCCCAATGTACCGCTGTATGAACAATGGATTGCATTATATGCATCTGACGAAATGCTTCAATCGATCGAAAAGCAAAAGTCGATGTTAAATCGTTTTGCGAAGGAACAGCCAATGAAACAAAAGGTTTTAAAGGCACATTTTGAAAAAAGTTGTTATTACGAGTGGATGTTTTGGGAAATGCCATGGACGATGCAAACTTGGACACAAGGGGTGTATATGAATGAGCCTACAAAAAATTAATCTACAAAAACCTTTAGTGCATTGTATAACCAACTATGTCGTGGCCAATTTTACAGCAAATGGCTTACTTACAATAGGAGCTTCTCCTGTGATGGCCGATGCAGTTGAAGAAGCAGCGGAAATGGCATCAAAATCGAATGCGCTTTTACTAAATATCGGCACATTAAATGAACAGACAATAAAATCAATGATTCTAGCAGGGATCAGTGCGAATGCGAAGAACATTCCTATAGTTTTTGATCCCGTTGGTGCAGGAGCAACAAATTTTCGTTTACAAACAACAATGGATTTATTACAACATCTTAAAATTAATTTAATTCGTTGTAATGTTGGAGAACTCGCTGCTATAGCAGGTATTTCTTGGCTAGCGAAAGGCGTCGATAGTGGCGTTGGTGAACTTGATGTAGCTGAAACGGCTATGCGTGTTGCAAACAAATATAACTGTCTTGTGATTGTGACAGGTGAGCAAGATGTGATTACAGATGGGAACAGATTAGAATGGATCGTTGGTGGTCATGAAAAGGTAACGAAAATAACAGGAAGTGGCTGTCTATTAAGTGCCTTTTGTGCAGCAGAACTCGCAAGCTGTGAAAATGCATTCGAAGATCTTGCGAGTCTACTTCGCGATTATAAGCAAGCTAGTTTAAATGCATATTCAACGATTGGGACATTCCATACAAATTTTCTAAACCAACTTGAATATTTAGCTGAGGGACATCAATGATTACATTAACGATAGCAGGTTCAGATAGTGGAGGCGGAGCAGGCATTCAGGCGGATATTAAAACGTTTCAAGAGCTTGGTGTATTTGGCACAAGTGTCATCACTGCTTTAACAGCCCAAAATACGTTAGGTGTACATGGCATTTTTCCAACAACTGTACAATTTGTAGAAGCACAATTGAAGGTGGTCCTTGAAGATTTTGATGTGAAAGCTATTAAAACAGGCATGTTGTTTAATGCAGAGATTATTGAGTGTGTCGCTGCTACACTTAAAAATAGAGCCTTACCTCTTATCGTTGACCCTGTGATGATTGCGAAGGGCGGTGCGAGCTTGCTTCAACAAGAGGCGATACAATCTCTTAAAAATAAACTGCTACCGATTGCAACGGTTTGCACACCGAATATACCAGAAGCAGAGGTCATAAGTGGTCGAGCTATTCATACGGAACAAGAACTTTTCCTAGCTGCTCAAGATATTCTCTCTCTTGGCGTACAATGTGTGGTTATGAAAGGTGGTCATTTAGCTGGTGACAAGGCGGTTGATGCGGTGTTTATAAAAGGGGAGGTTCCTTATTTCGTAAAAACGAATCGATTTGAAACAAAACACACGCACGGAACAGGCTGTACATTTTCAGCCGCATTAACAGCAGAAATGGCAAAAGGAAAATCCTTGCAAGAAGCCGTTTTGGAAGCGAAAAAATTTGTCCAGTTAGCGATCAGCAACCCACTAAATATTGGGCATGGCTTTGGTCCAACGAATCATTTTGCCTATCGTCAGTTTGAAGGGAAGTGTGATGTGTATGTCGCTGAATTTCGATAAATATTTTATTATGGGTACGATTAATTGTCAACGTGATCCATTAGTTGTCCTAGAAGCCGCATTACAAGCCGGTATTACGATATTTCAATTAAGAGAAAAGGGTGAAAATGCACTTACTGGGGATGCCTATGTACAATTTGCACGTAAATGCCAAAAATTATGTCACGATTACAGAGTGCCATTTTTAATAAATGACGATGTAGAGCTTGCTTTAAAGCTTGATGCTGATGGGATTCATGTTGGTCAGGATGATTTAAATATTGAACTGTTTCGTAAGCGTGCAGAAAATAAAATCATCGGTGTTTCGGTGCATACAATGGAAGAACTGGAGAAGGCGGTTTTAAATGGTGCAGATTATGTTGGGATTGGACCCATTTTTGAAACATCATCAAAAAAAGATGCAAAACCACCAGCAGGGGTTGCATTTTTAAAGAAAGCGAGAACCGACTATCCGAACGTCCCCATTGTAGCAATTGGTGGTATTTCACCATCAAACAGTAGTATCGTACGTCAAGCCGGGGCTGATGGTGTTGCAGTTGTTTCTGCCATTAGTCTAAGTGAAGATATTTGGAAGACTGTTAGCGAAATTTAATGTGAATTTTCTCTGTTAATGCAAATACAATTTGTTAGAAACATGTAACTTCATTATTTTTCTAGTAGGATGTACAAATATTGGGAATTTTATGTAATTGTAAATCCATCAAGAAATCGAGTAGATTTGGAAAAGTTTAACCTTTTTTCTTTTGCATTTTCTATTATCAGCAAATATTGCAATAAAGGCACCGGGCAAAACAGTCATCCATAAAATGAGATCCATTTTTATCATCTCCAATCGTTAATCTTATTAATATACGCCAGATGATATATGAAGATAAATATAAAAAGCTAGGATCAACTATAGCAAGAACCTAGCCAATTACTTAAACCCATCAACATCTTATGTGTTGCCACATACACTCAACACATGTGGAATGCTGTGCGTTGCTA
Organism: Psychrobacillus sp. FSL H8-0483; assembly: GCF_038637725.1. NCBI lineage: Bacteria > Bacillati > Bacillota > Bacilli > Caryophanales > Bacillaceae > Psychrobacillus > Psychrobacillus sp. FSL H8-0483. The sequence goes on along the minus strand of NZ_CP152052.1, from coordinate 3,495,281 downwards.
AAATTGAGTAAATAAAGAGCAGAAGTTCGAGAATCAAAAAGATTCTCGAACTTTCGTTTTTTTTTTTTTTCATTTCAATACGAAAAATGTTATTAAGAGTGAGGCGATAAATTCGCCAAAGTTTATGAAAAGGATTGACTCTAAATTACAGGGGATATGGGCATTAAATGTCCAACAGGTGATGAAATGGTACATAACTACTCAGGTGAGATAATACAATTTGATATAAAATATAAAAAGCGGACAACCATAGGCATTACTATGGATCACTATGGAAATATTGAAGTTCTTGCTCCGAAAGGGACACCAGACGAAAGAGTTATTCAATTATTAGAGGACAAATGGGAGAAGGTCTACGAACATGGTGAGAGCTTTCTTTATTTAGGAGACACCTATCCAATAAGGATTTATCATGATATAAATATTACGCAAGACCATGTGGTGTTAGAAGGAGATTTCCATACTTTTTTGCTTGGAAAATAGGTGGTAGTGGAAGAATAAAATCAAATAGAAATCGTGCCATTGGTAAGTGAGATTCTTTTTTTAAAAATATGCCTCTAATTCTTTTTAAAGCTGAGAAGAGTGGAATGGAAAGTGAAATGAAAGAAAATAAATAGAGAATATTGACCTAATGTTAGTTCGACTTTATAATTATATTTATGTAATATATTAGAAGAAACTTTATAACCTCATAAAATAAATATATGAAAGATCAAGGCAAATTCATCGAAAGGTGAATACGCAAAGCTATAGGGACTAAAGTTGAAAGACTATGTTAGCCAGTTACCGATTTCTGTTTATTGAAAAGTAGACTAAATGGTATTAGATTAGTCTATTTTTTTTATTTATTGAATGTACAGAGAAGTATGAAAGTTGTCCAAAAAGAACAGATTTTTTATGGTAATGTGGGGTAATGATAATGGGAATACTATATTTTTCTTTAGGTCTAATTGCGGGAATAGTAATTCTCCAAATTTACATAAAGTATGAAAAAGTTAAATGGAAGACGAAATTTGAGAATGAAAAGAGAATTTTTCAATTAGTAGAAAGTTCAAAGGATCTTATCTATTATTATGAAGTCAAGCCAAAATATAAATTTAGATATACTAGCCCTTCGATTGAACAAATGTTAGGAGAGGGATTAGTAGAGAAAGGGTATCAAAATCCGTATCTCATTTTTGAACTCATCCATCCAGATGATTATGACGTGTTGTTTAGAAAAATTAATGGGGATGGGGATTATAGTAAGCCATTTATACAACGTTGGAGTGATGATAAAGGTCAGTATAAATGGTTCGAGGAATATGCAACTCCTATATATAAAAATGGAGAAATGGTAGCAATAGAAGGGATTTTAAGGGATATTACTGAAAAGGTAAAGCTACAACAGGAGTTAAAATATCAGATTAGCCATGATGCTTTGACAGGCATATACAACCGAAACTATTTTGAGGAAAATATGGAGAAATACAACAAACATTTAGATACATCTATAGCCATTATTTTATGCGATTTGGATGAATTGAAGTATATGAACGATAATTATGGTCACAAAAAAGGTGATGTTTATATACAAGAATATGCAAAACTATTAAAACAATATTTCTCAGATAATACGATTGTTGCAAGGATTGGTGGAGATGAATTTGCAATCATCGTTTTAAATCCGAGTAAAGAACAGGTTGAATATCACTGTGAAAAGCTCACTAATAAGATTAGTGAGTATAATATAAACAGCAAAGACATTAAAATCAAAGTATCGATGGGGTACGCTTTTTCGGGACATTCTATAGGAAACATGGAGAATCTATTAGCTAAAGCCGATAAAAATATGTACCGAGATAAAAATAAGAAAAAGAGTCAAAATTTAATTAGCTCATAAAAAGGTAATATTAGATAGAGGGGTTTGGTTTTCTAATTTATAGAAGATGAACAGATTTAGAAAATTAATCTATTAGATTTATAATGTACTGCCTTAAGTCGAAACTGTAGTGTTGTGGTATGTCAACACTATGTGCAATACTTTATTCTAACTCGCAACGTAGGAATGCGGGTTGATGAGGTTTTTTTTAGCAATACATTATTAGGGTTGTACAAGTATAATTAGACAGTTAAATGAAAAAGCAGATGGTTTAGAAGTACGATAATGTACTTCTAAATAATCTGCTTTTGCTTTTACATTTCCCATATAAATCAGCTACTATTGTGGGAGGAAATTGATCAAAAGTATAAAATGAAATCGTGATTTTTTGATTACCCTTCCTTAGCGAAAAATATCGTTCAATAACAATGTCATTAAAAAGAGTGAAAATGCCAACGATATTTTCTTTCAACATGAAAATATCGTTAAAGAGGACATTGTGTGAAGATAAATTAATGAAGCTAGGTTATACTTTAAAAATGATTTAATACCTTTAGCTCGCAGACATTTATGGAATGTCCACAGATATTCCTAACCTTATTAGATACCGGTGGACTTAATCTATTAATTATTAAACATGGCATAAGTGTTAAAGAAATAGAAACATTTTAGTTATTAATTTTGGGAAGAGCGTTTGATTATGTACCCATAATGAGAGGATTTGAATTTAAATATGACAGAAAATTTTTGGGAGCATTTACCGAAACCGTTTTTTGTACTTGCACCAATGGAAGATGTGACGGATGTTGTTTTTCGTCATGTAGTAAGTAAAGCAGGTAGACCGGATGTATTTTTCACAGAGTTTACAAACTCAGATAGCTATTGTCATCCAGAGGGCATGAAAAGTGTGCGTGGCCGTTTGATTTTTACAGAAGATGAACAGCCAATGGTGGCACATATTTGGGGGGATAATCCCGAATATTTCCGTCAAATGAGTATTGGCATGGCAGAGCTAGGATTTAAAGGTATCGATATTAACATGGGCTGCCCAGTACCGAATGTGGCAACAAGAGGGAAAGGTAGTGGCCTTATTCTGCGTCCAGACGTTGTGGCAGAACTTATTCAAGCAGCAAAAGCGGGAGGACTGCCTGTAAGTGTGAAAACAAGACTTGGCTATAACGATGTAAATGAGATGGAGGAGTGGCTAACGCATATTTTTAAACAGGATATTGCGAACCTTTCTATTCATTTACGTACAAGAAAGGAAATGAGCCAAGTAGATGCGCATTGGGAGCTAATTCCGGAAATCAAAAAGTTACGTGACCGTATTGCACCAAATACGCTAATAACAATCAATGGGGACATTCCTGACCGTCAAACTGGGCTGCAGCTTGCTGAACAATATGGTATTGATGGCGTTATGATCGGGCGAGGTATTTTTAAAAATCCGTTTGCTTTTGAAAAAGAGCCAAAAGAGCATAGCAGTAAAGAATACCTTGATCTTTTAAGACTGCAGCTTGATCTTCAAGATCAATATGCGGAAGCACTGCCACGTTCAATCACAGGGCTTCATCGCTTTTTCAAAATTTATGTCAAAGGATTCCGTGGAGCTGGTGAATTAAGAAATCAATTGATGAACACGAAATCAACAGATGAAGTGCGTGCATTGCTTGATAACTTTGGAAGAGAATGTTGATGGGACGGGGACAGTGAAATGATGTAACTCTCAAAAAGTTAGAGAAATGAATCACATCAACTCATGTGTACTTATTTTATTCAGTTTGAAATTCCTTTGAAACCGGCAACTTTTTTTTGATTTGATAAAGTCTGTTTTCTGAAAGAAATAGTTTAGATTCCCAAGGAAACAGTTGGAACATATAATGGGAAATTATTTAAAAGGATGTATTAAGGTTAATGCGATAATATTAACTTTAAGTGGAAACAATATCGTTACAACGGAGGTACATTACCAAAGGTGAATTTAGAGGAGGTTAAAATGGAGAAGCGAGATGATTTATTTCATTCATTAGAGGGTAAAAAAGTCTATTTCAAAGCACTAAGGATAGAGGATGTTCAAGAGATACATGATTATGCTTCGGATCAAGAAGTTTCACGGTTTATTGGCTGGAATCTGATGAATACTCTGGAGGAATCTCGTCAGCACATTGATATAATGTTAAAACGTGAGTCGGCAGGTACTCATTTATATTCCTCCATTGTTGAAAAATTAACTCAAGCAATTATAGGGACAGCCATGATTTTTAATTTTGATCAAGAAGCAAACCAAGCTGAAATTGGTTATGTGTTACATAAACAACACTGGGGTAAAGGGTATGGCACAGAGGTAGTTGCATTGATGAGTGATTTTGCATTTGAATCACTTAATCTTCATAAACTTCATGCTGTGGTAGTTCATGCCAATATTGGTTCTGCTCGGATACTTGAAAAGAACAGGTATGAGTTAGAAGGTCGATTAAAAGACCACTATTTTATAGCGGATAAGTATTATGATGCATTACTTTTCGGCAAAATTTTCTAACCTGGAAACTTAGCGTTCACCCAGGTAGAAAACTTGAGTTTAAAGAAACTGTGAAAGAGTGTAGCGAGTTCATATCGGAACACTTTTAATAGAGTAATAAAGAAGTGGTAGAATGAGATTATTATTGCTCTTTTACCGCTTTTTAGTCTACATTTAGTTAATTCATGGATTGAATATGTCTGTCCTTGTTAAGTGCGACTAGAAATTTTTCAGAAGGATAAATGCTAAAATACAGAAAATATGGGCATTAAAGGTCCAACAGGTGATGAAATGATACATAACTACTCAGGTGAGACAATACAATTTCAAATAACATACAAAAAGCGGACAACCATAGGCATTACTATGGATCACTATGGAAATATTGAAGTGCTCGCACCGAAAGGAACGCCCGACGAAAGCGTGATTCAATTATTAGAGGACAAATGGGAACTCATTCAGCAAAAATCAAAAGAACAGAAGGATAGACTACTTGGGCCACAGAAGAAGGTCTACGAACATGGTGAGAGCTTTCTTTATTTAGGAAACACATATCCTATAAGAATTTATCATGATATCAATATCACGCAAGACCATGTGGTGTTTGAAGGAGATAAGTTACTTATATATGTGAAGCAGCTAGATGATGAAAAAATAAAACAAGCTCTAAAACGTTTCTATTACAAGCAGTGTAAAGCTTTAGTTGAGAAGAGTATATCCTCCTATCAAAGCAACTATAAAGTAAAGCCACGTTCTATCCGTATTACTGATAGCAAAAGTAACTGGGGAACCTGTGATTCAAAGCTGCAGTTAACATTTAATTGGAGGCTGGCAATGGCACCTCTTAAGGTAATCGAGTACGTAGTCGTTCACGAAATGTGTCATATGGTCCATCTGAATCACGACCGATCCTATTGGCGCCTTGTAGGAAAAATAATGCCCGATTATAAGGAACAGGAAAAATGGTTAGAGTTATCAAGCTGGAAAATGACTATTTAGCAGAACCATCATAAAGGAAGACTCCAGTGCAAAGGGATATTCTACACTTAGTTGGGCAATAAAGTTAAGGGCAAGTAGAATAATAGATAACAAGTAAGGAGAATATATTCGAGAAATCGTCGGGTATAGCGTCGTTGAGAAAAAAGACGCCGCTCTAGTTCAACGTGCCTTCGCTTCTGTTAAGTATCCATTTGAACATGTGAAAGTCTTTCACACCGACCGTGGGTCTGAATTCAAGAACGTTGGAATAGATGAATTATTAAGTAAGTACAAGATTAAACGTTCAAGGGTAACCCTTATGATAATGCTGTGGCAGAGCGACATTTAAGATCTTAAAAATAGAACTCATCAACGGATCGCACTACCCTACTCTTGAAATTGAATTTATCTAACTAAAAACATTTCCAACCCAATTCAAATCATAAAACAATTTTGAAAAACAGGTTTACCGTTACATGAAATTCATATATATAGATAAAAGCTAATAGGAGTAGAAATCATTGGACAAACAAAATAGCAGATACAGATGGGTTGTATTTGTTACTGTAATGTTTACTTATTTGTTAATGGCGAGCCAACGAACCGCTCCAGGATTGATTACAGACCAATTGATGAGGGATTTTAATGTAACAGCATCAACGATTGGGTTATTGACGAGTATACAATTTTTGGTATACACGAGTTTGCAAATTCCGATGGGAATTTTGGCTGATCGTTATGGGCCAAACTTTTTTCTAATTATCGGTGCCACACTTACGGGGTTAGGTACAATCATTTATAGTCTTGGTACAGTTGAATTCGTCCTGTTTTTTGCCAGAATACTAACAGGGATAGGGGATGCGACCATATGGGTTAATATGGTGCTAATTTTGGCCCAATGGTTTCATACAAAGGAATTTGTTCGATTAATTGGCCTAGCGGGCATGACAGGAAGTCTTGGTTTCTTATTGGCGACAGTCCCTTTCTCCACATGGATAACTTTAGTTGGTTGGAGGGCAGCATTTTTCTCAGCAGGGCTACTATTATGTTTATGTGGCTTTCTCCTTTATTTTGTACTTGTAAAAAAAGCGAAACGAATCTTTTTGGCTGAACCGGTAGTTGTAACAGAAGAAGTACAACGTGAAAAAACAAAAGATTTACTACGAAGAATATTTTCAAATCGGCAAGCATGGGCTCTATTCTTTTGTCATTTTGGAGTAGTCGGAGGTTATGTGGGGTTTATCAGTTCTTGGGCAGTACCATATGGGATGAATATGTATGAAATGACACGCTCAGATGCAAGCCAGATGATTATGATCGGTGTTATCGGGGCACTTATTGGAGCTCCTCTAACTAGTTGGATTTCAAGTCGGTTAGAAACAATAAAAAGACCATATATTGTCGTTCATATCACTGTTTTATTGGGGTGGTTTACTTTCCTTTTATTTAATGGGCATCCATCATTTTTCTTGCTAATTATTCTATTCTTTATCATTGGCTTTGGATATGGGGCGAGTGCGTTAACCTTCGCAGCTGTACGTCAATCTTTCCCTATAAAAGAATCTGGCATTGTTTCTGGGGTTGCGAATACGGGTGGCTTTCTAAGTGCTGTCTTGCTACCAATCATTTTTGGATATATATTGGATCATTTTCAAGCTACTTCAGGTAATCAAGCTGATGGGTACTACTATGGTTTCATCACGCCAGTTATCTTCTCCATAATTGGCTTGATTGGAGTGATTTCATATAAGGAAAAGCGTCAGGTAACAGGAGATAAAGCAAATACCCGCATGTCTTAACTAGCATAATTAAATAGAAATATTTCTTGAACGGGAGCAATTGTTGAAATGTATTTTTTAGAAAATAAAATGCATGATTCTTAGTTGACCAATCCTTTTTGCATTAACTCACCAAAACCTCTTTGTTGCCACATACACCCCATACATTGCGAAGCTGTTGCGTGGTTGGAGTTAGAATAATGAAAAAGAACGAATTCCCGTTGGAGGAATTCTTTCTTTTTTTCTTTTTCAATTAATGGGTATAGTAAAGATAAAAGGAGGAAACTAACATGTTGCATTATACAAGAAAAGGAAAAGGCGAAACTCTTGTGTTGGTTCATGGTTTCTTAGGAGCAATGGAGATTTTTGATGATATATACGAGAGTTTAACCAATCAATTTGACGTGATTACGGTAGACTTGCCAGGGCATGGTCTAAGTAAGTTAGAGAAATCAAGTTATTCCGTTTACGATTATGCGAAGGCTGTTGCAGATGTCCTACAACATGAGGGGATTACAGAGGCAACGTGGCTGGGTCATTCTTTAGGAGGCTATATTGTATTAGCGGCACTCGAAGAAAAAATTGCTCCAATAAAACGAGTGATTTTAGCGTATTCTTCCGATTTGTCTGATACGGAGGAACAGAAAGAAAAACGTACGAAGCAACAACAACAAATTCCTGAAATTGGGGTAAAAAGCTTTGTCAATCAACTGATTGGTGCCTTTTTTAGTGACAACGCAAAGGAAGAAACAATTGATTTTGCCAAGAAAATCGCATATCGTGCTTCAGAGGCTGGCCTTATTACCGCGCTTGAGGCAATGAAGCATCGACCAAATCAGCATCACCTTGTTGAAGAAACAACCACGCCAATATTAGTGATTGAAGGTTCAAACGACAAAATTGTCAAACCAATAGAAACAAAAAATCCAATTGTACAGAAAATGAATACGAAAACAGGTCATCTTGGTATGCTAGAAGATTCGGAAGCATTTATCAAGGCAGTACATCAGTTCATGTCTTAAATAAAGTAATTCATTTGTATACAATACGGAACGTAGAAAAAGTACTTTAATAGATAAACCCACCAACACCCCATGTGTTACAACATAAACACGACACATTGCGAAGCGATTGCTTGGTTGATGTTAGTATAAATAAAAGCCTTAGTTCTAATAAGATAGAACTAAGGCTTTTATTTATGTCCCTTTATGTTTAGTAACTTCTTGTTGCTTGTTATTATGAATCACTTGATTTAACTCTTTTGAATACTCTTCGCGCACTTTAGGCTCTTTTTTTCCCTTTTTGAAGCCAGGTTCACTTTTCTTTGGCATCATTTTTCACCTCCGTTTTTTACTGCGAAAAAATTGACTATAGAGTCTAATCTAATGTGCGCAAAATCTTATGTTTTATTCCAAAATAGATGGTTGAAGTTGTGATAATCTCTCCCTACCTCACATTAACGTTGTAACGTACACTTTGGACATTGCAAAGCGGTCATCGTGTATTTTACTAACTTAAAATTAATTTAGCAGCACAAGAAGAACCGCCCACATAAAATGAACGGTTCTTTAAGATATTAATCAATAAGTATTAAATTATTAATTCAAGCTTAGTTGAAATTGTAGTTAATTAATAAACCTGTTCTACTCAGTCCATAATTTTGTTGAAATTAGGATTGCTAAAAATAGAAAGAAATCAGGGGGTAAGTTGAAAAAGAAGGAATGATTTTATTAAAAAACAGGGGTTGGAAGTTAATGAATAAATATGGTGCAAGTTATGAAAGTTGAAATTGAAAATAGTATGATTGAACTTAATGTCCAGTATGGAAATAGGAAGAAGTTAACCATACATATAGATTCGTTGGGTTTCATAACTATTAAAGTCCCAAAAGACACAAGTAAAGTCTGACACAGGGTACGTTAATAATACGTATTATTCACACATTCAATTTTCATCTGCAATGCACATCTAACTAAATCCTTTTCACTGTGCTCGTATCCTCCGTGTTCCTTAGTTGTTTGCATAGATTATAGAAAGGGGAAAAGTTGTATTTATTGTCCTCTTTGATTAATTTATAGCGGGGAGGAATGGACATGCTGTTTTTTGGAAATGAAATACAGAAAGTAAGCAAAAAAGTGGGGCCGTCGGGATGGAGTACTATGCGATTACAAGACCCACGCATAAATGGACAATTGCGGAAGGATCAGATAGCCCGGGAGAAGGAGGCTAAGGAAGTAGAGAATCGTAGAAATCGCTCATTGTACGGAGATTACTGATTAGGATAAAAGACGTTGCTTCACCGGGAAAGGTGTGGTTACGTCTTTTTATTTTATGAATTTGAATCTATCATATTTGTTGGGGTATCCGTACAATTACAAAAGAAGAAATGCAACATAGTATTACATAAAATACTGGGAGGTCATACTTTTGTTACTTTACTTTTGAAATGTATAATCTAACTAACATATTTATATAAATTAGGAGCTGAATTATGATGTACAAAAACTCATCGGATGATATTTCTTCGGATATGTTAGATGGTAATATAAAATAAGTATAAGCTAAAAACTTAATGGTTTGCTTAGTATCAATTAAATAATTGTTGTTCACCAATGCGGGCACAAGATGTGTAAAGTGCTAGCCTTGGTTGATATTTGGTTGTAGGTTAAGGTACCATCAACCTCCACTAATTTGTTATCATTTAATTGATTTCGGATAAACTAAGAAGGAATAATTGATAAAAGCAGCGAACCTTAAGAGACAAGCTTAGAAAAAGGAGCCTAAAAAATGGAAACGAATAATAACGCATTAACGGTTGAAGCAATTGTGCATGCACCTGTTGAAAAGGTATGGGAGTATTGGACATTGCCGGAACATATAACGAAATGGAATAGTCCCTCTGAAGATTGGCATACGCCATCCGCTGAAAATGATTTAAGGGTCGGCGGAAAATTTGTTTCTAGAATGGAAGCGAAGGATGGAAGCTTTGGTTTTGATTTTGGTGGCATTTATGATGAAGTCCGTACGCGTGATTTCATTTCATATACATTAGAAGATGGAAGAAAAGTTGAAATCACTTTTATACCCCAAGAAAACGACACGAAGGTGGTAGAAGTTTTCGACCCTGAAACCATTAATCCGGTTGAGATGCAGCAAGAAGGATGGCAGGCGATTTTAAACAATTTCAAAAAGTATGCGGAGCAACAGTAATTTATAAAAGGTGCCTGGTTTAATACAATTCATAATTGTATTAGAACCGGGCACCTTTCATTTTAGGAGGGGAATTATCATGAGAACATCAAAAGAAATGTTTGAATTAGTTTTGAGTTATGCAGAGAGTGATGAAAGAGTTCGTGCAGTTGGATTAAATGGTTCACAGACGAAAATACAGTAAATATTTGGAGAAATATATTTCGGAAAAGTGTTGGCATGAGCTGCTTTCCACTTATGTTGGTGGAAGTTATGATGATGTATGGAGAGCATTGTTTGCAATGGTTAATCTATTTCGAAACACAGCCATATTTGTCGCTGATAGATTAGGATTTGAATATACAACAGTAGAGGATGAAAGAGTTACTATATACTTAGAACATATAAAACACTTATTTATTCAAAGTGATTTGAATCACTAGAAAATTATATGTAAATGTAAAAAGCCCGAAGATTCAAAGTTGAATTTTCGAGCTTTTTATTATTAAGTCGATTTTATTAATTAATAAGAAACAAAATAAACAACTTAGAATGATTGTGAAATAAATGGAAAGTATTATAATTTCAATTTCAACTCATCCTATGTTATCTTGTCTAGCACCTATTCTTAACAATTTTTAACATAAAACATCTTGTTTTTAACGAAATTTACAAAACCTTTACAAATGACGTGTCGAAAATTTACACTATGCAATTATTCTAGTATTAGACAAAATACGTCATAGAAAAGTTCCTAACATATTTCTTGGAGGTAAGAAATGATCAGTTTGAAAAAAGTAAAAATGGGATTATTAATGCTGTCTCTACTTACTGTACTATCAGCATGTACAAGCAATGATGATAATAGCACACAAGCGTCAAAAGGTAGTAACGCTACAGTGTCTATTTCAGGATCAACATCTGTAGGGCCGCTTGCTGAAAAATTAGCGCACAAATATTCAGAGCAAGATAATACGAATATTGAAATAAATCAAATTGGTTCTTCTGCGGGTATTACCAATGCAATCAGTGGCGTGTCTGAAATCGGTATGTCTTCACGTGATTTAAAGGAAGAAGAAAAAGCAAGTGGATTGAATGAGGTAGTTATTGCTTACGATGGAATTGTAGTAGTGACTCATCCAACTAACAAAGTAAAAGATCTTACGATGGAGCAAATAAAGCAGATTTTTACTGGTGAAGTGACAAACTGGAAAGAACTTGGTGGAGATGATATGGAAATCGTTGTTGTCTCTCGTGAGGATGGTTCAGGTTCACGTGATGCTTTTCAAGAAATTGTAGACTACAGCTCGGGTGAATTAGTAAGAAGTGCAATTATCGCAAGTGGTAACGGTAATATTAAAACAACTGTTGCGAACAATAAACATGCAGTGGGCTTTATTTCATTTGAATATATCGATGAATCAATTTCCACAATCGATATTAATGGCGTAGAAGCAAATGCAGAAAATGTTCTAAAAAAAGAATACAGTTTGTCTAGACCATTCTTATTTGTATATAAAGAAGGTCAATTAACAGATGCTGGACAACGATTTATAGATTTTATCTTAAGCGAAGATGGACAACTCATTGCAGCAGAAGCAGGAGCAATCCCTGTAAAATAAAAGATTCTTAAAGGAAGACAACAACATAATTTTGAACGTAATTTTGGAGGAATAAAGAGTGTCTATCCCAACAACTAACAAGCAGGCCGTAGAAATAGGTAAAGCAAATAAAAGGAAGTATATGTTAGAGAAGGTGTCTTCAAGAATTTTCTTGATTTGTGCACTTCTTTCAGTAATCAGTTTATTGTTAATCATTGGATTTGTATTTTATAAAGGAGCTCATCCCTTTGTAGCAGAGGGCTATAGCTTTATAGACTTTATTTTTGGTACGGATTGGGTACCGAGTGAAGATAAATTCGGTATATTCCCAATGATTGTTGCATCCATTTATGCAACAATTGGAGCATTAATTATTGGGGTTCCTATTGGCTTATTTACAGCTATTTTCTTAGCAGAAATTGCCTCTAAAAGGGTAGCTAAAATTATTTCACCAGCAATTCAGTTGCTAGCGGGTATCCCATCTGTATTATATGGTGTATTTGGACTTGCAATCATTGTTCCATTTTTACAAAATAATTTAGGTTTAGTGAAAGGACAAAGCTTAATAGCTGTTATTCTTGTGCTAGCAATTATGATGTTACCAACAATTGTGACTGTAGCAGAGACAGCGATTCGTGCTGTCCCCCAAACATATCGTGAAGGATCATTAGCTCTTGGAGTATCCCAAATTGGAACAATTTTTAAAGTCATTGTACCAGCAGCTAAATCAGGTATTATGACGGCAATCGTATTAGGTTTAGGTAGAGCAATTGGGGAAACGATGGCAGTTATCTTAGTAGCTGGTAATAGTTTAATCGTCCCAACGAGCCTAACAGATAGTGTTCGTCCACTAACGACAAATATTGCATTAGAAATGGGTTATGCATTCGGTACACATCAAGAAATGTTATTTGCAACGGGAATTGTTTTATTCTCATTTATATTAATTTTGAATTTTGTCTTAGCAAAAATAAGTGCGAAGGGTGGCAAATAAGATGAGACAATTTAAAGATAACTTGTTACGTGGACTTTTATGGTTATCAGCTTTCTTATCGGTTGCTGTCCTCGTCATGATTGTTGGATTTATCTTTTATAAAGGATTTAGTTTGATTAGTTTCGATTTCATTTTTGGCGATTATTCACCAACTGGAGGTGGTGGTATTTGGCCAATGATTGTAACAACTATCTACACAATCGTTATTTCATTAGTCATTGCAACACCAATTGGGATATTAGCTGCCGTTTACTTGCAAGAATATGCTAAACAAGGCAGATTAGTAAAAATCATACGTTTTGCAACAGAAAGTTTAACAGGGATTCCCTCGATTATTTATGGTCTGTTTGGAGCAGTATTCTTTGTAACAACCTTAAAGTTAGGTATGTCTATTATTGCTGCTTCCTTAACATTAACGATTATTGTTTTGCCTATAATAATCCGTACAACAGAAGAGGCATTAAAAACAGTACCGCCTTCGTATCGTGAAGGTTCATTAGCACTTGGAACAACTAAGCTACAAACCTTATATAAGGTGATTTTACCTAGCGCAATGCCGGGGATTTTATCTGGTATCATTCTCTCTATTGGACGAATTGTTGGTGAGTCAGCTGCAATCTTCTTAACTGCAGGAACTGTAGCTGCCATGCCAGAGAGTATCTTTTCATCAGCTAGAACTTTAACGGTTCATTCCTATTTAGTTACACAAGAATCTGGAGACATTGAACTTGCTGCTGCAGTTGGTATTGTCCTAATCGTAATTATTTTGGCAATCAATCTTTCAGCAACATATATATCGAAAAAATTAAACAAAGCAACCAACAAATAAGGAGTATGTCAATGAGTACATCAGTAATGGAACATGGTGAACTAACGACCAAACAAAATCAAGTAGGGAAGGTATTTTCGCATATGGAGCAACGTAAAGAAGGTACATCGAAAATTAATGTGAAGGATTTAAATTTATTCTATGGTGAGAAACAAGCGCTGTTCGGAGTCGATCTTGCTATACATGAAAAAGAGGTTACTGCTTTAATCGGTCCTTCAGGTTGTGGTAAATCAACTTTTTTACGAACAGTAAACCGTATGAATGATTTAATTGATGGCGTGAAAATTACAGGTGAAATTGTCATTGATCATGAAGACATTTATAAAACAAATGATGTAATCAAATTACGAACAAAAGTGGGAATGGTATTTCAAAAACCAAATTTATTCCCAATGAGTATTTATGACAATGTTGCTTATGGACCAAGAGGGCAAGGCATCAAAAATAAAAAAGAATTAAATAGAATTGTGGAAGAGAGTTTGCGCGGAGCAGCTATTTGGGACGAGGTAAAAGACCGTCTTAAAACATCAGCACTAGGTTTGTCTGGTGGTCAGCAACAACGTGTTTGTATTGCACGTGCGATTGCAATGAAACCAGATGTTATATTAATGGACGAGCCTACTTCCGCATTGGACCCAATTTCTACGTTAAAAGTAGAAGAACTAATCACAAACTTGAAAAAAGATTATACAATTGTTATTGTTACTCATAATATGCAACAAGCTGCGCGAATCTCTGATAAAACAGCGTTTTTCTTAAATGGAGAAATCGTTGAATACGATGATACAGATAAAATTTTCTCTACGCCACAGGATCAAAGAACAGAAGATTATGTAACAGGTCGATTCGGATAAAGTGAAACTTCAATCAATGGGGGTATTCTTCCCCCACTGATTGTTAGTTGAACCATTCGGGCTTTTTGGGGCAGTTGATCTCGCACTTACGCTTTTTTGTGTTTCAGCCTAGCCTAGAAGTGGGAGTCTTACGACGTACAGGACGTACTAGTGCCGATGTTGCCACAGGACGTGGCGATTTTAATCGGCAGCGCTTTAATGCGGGATAACAGGGGGTAACAAATGGTCATTCGTGAAAACTTCGAGAAAAATTTAAAGGAATTAAAAAGAAAAATCACCGAAATGGGTGAACTATCAATTATTGCCCTAGAAAGAGCTTTTAAAGCCTTGAAAACACAAGATGTTGAGATTGCTTTAAAGGTCATAGAGGGAGATACAGCTATTGATAATCTTGAAATGGAAATTAACCAGTTTGCAATCTGGCTTATGGCAAAAGAAGCACCTGTTTCAAGGGATTTACGTGAGATTATTGGTGTACTTAAAATTTCATCTGAAATTGAACGGGTTGCGGATTTCGCCGTAAATATTGCAAAAGCAACGATTAAGATTGGTAATACAAATTCTTTACTGGAGATTACACATTTAGAGAAGATGAAAGAAGTATCCATTGAAATGCTTCGAAAAGCACTACAATCTTTTTTAGAGGAAAATATTGTTCTTGCTAAAGAAGTTGGTGACTTAGAGGAAGAAGTGGATCAATATAATGGTGAAACATATAAAAAACTTACTACTTATCTAAGTGAACATCCAGAAGAAACAAATCAGCTTGTACAATTATTATTTGTAAATCGTTATCTTGAGAGAACAGCAGACCATATAACAAATATCGCTGAAAGTACAGCATATTTGATTAAAGGTCAAATATATGATTTCAATTCATAAAACTAAACTGATTTGTGAACAGATTACTTAGGAAACTGAATTGCTTATTAAAATGGTGATAACACAGTAGGCACTCTATGTGTAGATGCTTTTGGAGTACTTAGAACTGAACGAGTTCTACACCATTATCGAGATTTCTTGATGCGAAAGGGACGCGACAAAGTCGCATCCCTTTCGCATTTTTTCGATAATGCAAATTTTAATGGGGCAAATTGGATAATCAACGGCCGTGTAAAAATATCTAAGTATTTTGGAGGTTTGCCTATGAAAGCTATGGCACGTGCTTTAGAGAATAATACATACAGGAAAAAATGGATTACCTTTTTATTTTTGTTCTTTAGTTAGATAAGTTATACTTTTATAGCGATGAAGAACAAAATAGTAGAATTTATGAAGTATAAAAATCATTTGCAATGAGTGGTGTGGACTAAAAAATACATAGTAACAAAAAGAGAAATTAGTTTGAAACGGGGAATATAAATGAATAAAACTATAAAACAAAAACCAAATAAACTGAAGATACTTTCAAGAGTATTATTGATTATTATTGGGGCTTTTATAGCAGCATATGGATTAGAAGCAGTATTAATCCCAAATAACGTTTCAGATGGTGGAGTGACTGGTTTAAGTATCGTTGGCTCACAACTATTTGGATTACCATTAGGACTTCTAATTGCAGTCATTAACATCCCTTTTGTTTGGCTAGGATATAAGCAAATTGGTAAAAGTTTTGCTATTTATTCTGTTATAGGCATTGCATCATTAGCAGTCGGTACTATCGTTATGCACAAGGTACCAACGATTATTCATGGTGATACATTGTTAGTTACTGTTGTTGGCGGTATTATCATCGGTTTTGGTATGGGGTTAGCACTGCGTAATGGTGGCGCAATAGACGGGATTGATATGTTAGCTGTATTACTTTCTAAAAAATTACCTTTTGGGACAAGTGATTTAATATTGTTCTTAAATATGTTTGTCTTTATTGTTGTTTCAACAGTATTTGGTCTACAAGGGGCTATTCTTTCAGCAATCGCTTACTTTATTGCTTCTAAAGTAATTCACATTGTTGAAGAAGGTTTAAGTGGTTCTAAAACCTTTAAAATTATCACAAATCAACCCGAATTAATGATAGAAACAATTCGCGATAGATTAGGTCGTGGAGCAACATATAATGATGTTTACGGCGGTTATTCAAATGAACACTATAAGGAAATTACTTGTGTAATCAACCGTTTGGAAGAAAGTAAAATGAAAGAAATTATTAATGAAATTGATGCAAATGCCTTTGTTACGGTTTATGACGTAGCAGAAGTTAAAGGTGGTAATTTCAAAAAGAAAGATATTCATTAATCCTATACATAAATCCAACAGTGTTCAATGTGTTGCCATATACACTCTGCACATTACGAAGAGGTCGCATGGTTGGAGTTAGCATAATTATTCAAGAACGAATTCCGAATGGGGGAATAATTCGTTCTTTTTATTTGCGTGTAGCAGCAAGCTAGTTGAGGAAGAAAATAGGAAAAATATTTTTAGATGAAATGAACTTTGAATCCTAATCAATCCCTTTAAATGTGTCCAAAATGTGAAGTTGAATACGGTTAAAGTGCAAAAAAGTTCTTACATCATAGAAATTATTTTTGTTATATTAAAACAGACCGGTTGGTATGTTGGAGGTGTACTACGGCATGGATACAAAATCGTTATTAATCAACATCGAGACATCGCTTTTCCAATAAAAAGGAAATAAAGGTGTAGGCCTAAACGAAATATTAAAAGCATGTAACATTTCGAAAGGTTCCCTATAAAATTCTAAAGGAGTTTTAAACAAACATGGATAAGCAAATCAAGGCTGGACCAATAATGGCTGCTCTTTTAGGAGCAGGCTTTGTCGGACTATTTAGTGAGACAGCATTAAATATTGCTCTAGGAGACTTAAGTGTAACATTTGATGTAAAATCAACAACGATTCAATGGTTAGCAACAGGTTACTTCCTAACTTTAGGGATTTTAGTACCAGTAACAGGTATTTTGATGCAAAAATTTACAACGCGTCAAATGTTCTTAACATCGGTAATTTTATTACTTGGCGGTACAATTTTAGCTGCAATCGCTCCATCCTTTAGCATTTTATTAATAGGTCGTGTTATCCAAGCGGCAGGTTTAGCGATTAACTTACCTTTAACACAAAACGTTATCTTTACGATTTTCCCACCAAATAAACGTGGTGCGGCAATGGGTATATTAGGTTTAGTTATGCTTGCTGGACCAGCCCTAGGCCCAACAATTGCTGGTCTTATTTTAGATACATTATCTTGGGAATGGATTTTCTGGGTAACGGTGCCATTCTTATTATTCTCATTAATTTTCGGTCTTTTATATTTACCGAACATCAACGAAGTACGCAAAGTTTCAATTGATGCATTATCTGTTGTTTTATCTACCATTGGTTTCGGTGGTGTCGTATACGGGTTCAGCGTTGCAGGTGAACATGGTTGGACAAGCACAATTGTCTTAACAGCGATTATTATTGGTGTCATTGGTGTTATCTTATTCTGCATTCGTCAAATAAAAATGACAGAGCCAATGTTAAACTTAAAAGCATTCAAGTACCCATTATTCGTACTTGGAGTTGTGATGAGCTTCATTACCTTCTTCAACATGCTTTCTCTATTAGTTGTTTTACCAATGTTTATGCAATTAGGTTTATTAATGGCTGCATTTGCAACAGGTTTAGTTTTATTACCAGGTAGTTTATTAAATTGTATTTTAGCACCAACAATCGGTAAAATGTTTGATAAATATGGCCCCAGAGCAGTTATTACACCAGGTACTATATTAGTTGTCATCGGTTATGCCCTTTATGCATCATTCGGTACTGATACAGCGACATGGATGATTGTCGTAACACACATCGTATGGATGTTAGGTGTCGGTATGGTTCTTGCTTCAACACAAACAAATACGTTAAATTCATTACCTCGTGAGTACTATCCAGACGGTATCGCGTTAACTCAAACAGTACAACAAGTTGCTGGTGCCATGGGTATCGCAATCATCGTAGCTCTTTTATCAGAAAAACAAGAAAGTGGTTTAGCATTAGGAAATGAATTAACAGCAGCAACTGCTGCAGGATCATCATTTGTATTTCTGATTGGTCTAGCATTAGCGATTGTTAATTTTATTCTTTCTTTATTCATGAAAAAACCAGGCCCAGTAAATTTAAAAGGCTAATCACAACAACAAATTGTTGAAGGGGATTATATTAAAATGGCAAATCATTCTAATAGTATTGTAGTAGCTGTAGACGGTTCAAAAGAAGCTGAATACGCATTTCGGAAAGCGTCCTTCTGGAACGGAAATCAATACATTGGAAAAGGGAGCATCTCTCAGTCAATGTATGACTTTAGGGACAGCCCCACTTTTTGTTACATCATCATCCAATGAATGTATTTTTTATTTTGTTGTTGTAAAGTATAATGTTAAACTTAACAGGTCCATAATAAAAATTAGACTACACATTGTGAAGTATTTGCATGGTTGGAGTTGGAAGAATAAAGACCCGAGAATCTTTGAAAGATTCTCGGATTTTCATTTCCTTTTATACCAAACCGTAAAACGACAATTAAATGGGGAAACGTCCATGCAATTAGCGAAAAATTATAAGGAGGTTTATAGATGGAGAATAATGATATATTAATTAGATTGAGATATGCTCTGGATATAAAAAATAAAGATATGGTAGAGATATTTAAACTTGGCGGCGTAGAAGTAACAAAAGAAGAAGTACTAAAGATTCTTACTAAATCAAAAGATGAGTACGATGATGAAGTAGATGTAGAGGAAGATGAAAATCGGATAAAATGTAATAATAAAATGTTCGAATCATTTTTAAATGGTTTAATCACGTATAAGAGAGGCAAACAGGATCCAAAACCAGGACAGCCCGAAAATCCTGAGCCTTCTGAACAGCATAAGGACCATGTGAATAATATGCTACTGAAGAAATTAAAAGTAGCCCTCCAATTAACAACAGAAGATATGCTGGATATCCTTGATGAGGGGGGTATCGCTGTATCAAAAGGTGAATTAGGCGCTATTTTACGAAAAGCAGGACATCGAAATTATAAAGAATGCGGCGATAATTTTGCCCGTAAATTCTTAAAAGGCTTAGCTGTGAAACATCGAGCATAAATGAATAGCTAATTTATGGTGCCTGTCACCCAAAAGATTCAAGGAAAATCCATTGCATCTTCAAGCAGCGAGGCAGGTTACACATAGCTAGAGCTTCTAGTACAACCCTCCAGCATTATTTGTGTTACCACTTACACTCTGCACATTTTCGAAATTGTCGCTAGTTTTGAGTTAAATAATAAAATATAGAAAAAGCCTGAAATTCTGTAGAGAATTTCAGGCTTTTTTAAGTGTGCCCAGCATGGGTGTAATCTATAGTGCAAAAGTCCCGAACTGTGAATTGGTGTATCCATCAAATAGAAAAAATCTCCAAATAGTAATGAATATTTATATTGTTTGTAATATAATGAAATTTTGCGAGGGGGATAGAAAATGAACTTATTGAAAACTACTTTGGAGCATTTTAAACCATATTGGAGAAAACTGTTGCTCACCTTGATTTTTTCTTTAGTGGGAGGAGCATTTACGATCATGCCTCCCCTACTGGCAGGGAAACTGGTAGATAAAGTAATAGTGGAAAAAGAGATGACCCTATTGCTATGGGTTGTCGGCGGTGTACTCGTTGCTTACTTAGGTAAGTCATTGTTTGAGACGTTGCAGGAATATGTACAGGTTAAAATCGGACTGGATGTGATTACCGACATGCAGATTCGGGCATTTAAAAAACTGCATCGCACACCGATGTCATTTTTTACAACCACACCAAGAGGTGATATGTTATATCGTTTAACTCATGATGTGGAGTCGATTCAAAACTTGAACAATACAGTCGTTCCCCGTATATTACAGCAAGTAATAGGAGCGATTGCAGCATTCTCCACGGTGTTTGTTATATACTGGCCGGCGGCAATCGTTATGTTTGTTGTTTTCGCCATTTATATTTTCCCTTCATTTAAATTGGGCAAAACCATGAGGAAAATGAGCGCCGTCCAAAGAGACATGAGCGCGGATATGTATCAACATTTACAAGAAAGCATTGAAAGCAACCGATTAGTCAGGACATTTCAAACACAAAAGGAAGAAGTGGAGACACAGCAAAAAAAAATGTCAGACTGGAAAACCTTCTCTATTCGTGCGGCACTGATTGGAAAAGTCAATTGGCGTCTTGGAAATTTGTTCAATATAGCTACTCCTGGCGTTGTCATGTTGATTGGAGGATTTGCTGTCTGGGAAGAAAATATTACAATTGGGACACTGGTGGCTTGCCTCAGTTTTATTCCAATCATGTTTTTGCCTGTCCGATCACTTGCTGAAAATGCTCTGACCATCCAACAGGCGATTCCGGCATTACAGAGAATCTATGAATATTTTGATTTACCAGAAGAACATGAAAAAAATTTGCCTTCCTTTGGATTGGTAGAAGGAAAAATAGAATTGGAAAATATCTGGTTTACGTATCCTTCTAGCGAAAAACAAATACTAAAAGGAGTTTCGCTTTCCTTGGAGCCAGGGAACCACATAGGAATTGTTGGTACAAGCGGAGGCGGGAAAAGCACACTTGTACAAATTTTACTAGGATTGTATGAACCGGAGAGTGGCTCGGTCCTAATAGATGGAAAGAACCTTTTCTCATTCAATAGGAACAGCTTCAGACAACAGGTAGGAGTTGTATCTCAGGAAACCTTTCTATTAAATAGTACACTCCGCAATAATCTTTTATATGGAAAACCCAATGCAACCATGGAAGAGTTGGAGCAAGCTGTCGAAGCAGCTGGTTTAAAAGAATTAATTGAATCACTGGAAGATAGGTATGAAACAGTAGTTGGCGAACGGGGATTAAAGCTCTCCGGGGGACAAAGGCAAAGGGTAGCGCTTGCTAGGGCTATTTTACGCCAACCGCCAATCTTGATTTTTGATGAAGCTACTTCTTCCTTGGATGGGGAGACAGAAGAGAAAGTTCAGGAAGCTCTTGAACAATTAATTCCGGGAAGAACGACAATCACCATTGCCCATCGGCTTGTTACGGTCAGGAACGCGGATAAAATTCTCCTCTTAGATCAGGGAGTGGTAGCTGAACAGGGGACTCATGAAGAACTGCTTGCACTAAGGAGTCAGTATTATGAATTATACAGATCCCAATATAGAGAGTTGGAGAAGGAGCTGATTGGATGAGCATAAACACTGTCTCCCAACAAAAGAAAACAGGTGATGGGAAAAGGGTTCTGGCATTTTTAATGCCGTATAAAAAGTGGGTGATTGCCGACTCGGTCGTAATTGCCATCAGCCAGATCTTTTCTGCACTAATCCCGACATTGGCCCTTAGTTGGCTTATAGATACAATCATCCCGAATGAAAGCAGTCCCTGGCTTTGGGGGTTAATGTGGCTATTGGTCTTTTCAGCCGTTTTTGATTTAGTCATGATGGTCATCGACGAATATTTTTGCCATTACACCGCAAAGTCAGTCACCAATTGGCAAAAGCTCCGTCTTTTCAGTCATTTGCAAGTGTTGCCTTTCTCCTTTTACCATAACAATTCGTCAGGGGAACTGCTAGCAAGAGTTTCGGATGACCCTGATACTCTCCACAATTTTCTCGCTTGGGAAGGATCAACCTTTATGGCAAGCGTCCAGGGAGTCATTATTTATAGTCTCGTATTGTTTTGGATCCATCCTTATTTGATGATTACCAGTGTTATTCTAGGTGTTATCTTCTATTGGAGCTCCAATTATGTGGGAGCTAGGACGAGGGCAGCTTCCGCTAATGCGAGAGAAGAGGCCTCTCGATATCTTGAAAGGCTGAGAGAGTCAGTTACTGGAATCCATTTGTCACGGGTTATGGGTGTTTCCGACAATGAGGTAGAGAGCGTGATTGCCATCAGGGACACATTTGTTAAGCATTCTATTAGGGAACTGAAAGCAAGAATGCAATCTGTAGTAATTATTGCATGCTATAACGGATTTGCCTTAGGTCTTGTCTATTTAATTAGTACGCTATTAATTTGGAACGATGGTTTGACAAGTGGTCAAATGCTTACAGCGGGGGGATTAGTAACGATTGCCGCCAATGAAATGCAAAGATTGCTGCGTAACTGGCTTTCTGTTAGAAGAACGGGACCTGCACTAGATCGTTCGGACATTCTTCTTTCGCAACAGCCAGCGGAAGCAGAAATTCAAGAGGGCATTCGTGGTGAAAGGGCAAGCGGTAATATTAGATTGAAAGACGTAACGTTTGCTTACCCAGGAAAACAAGAAAATGTGTTGTTAGGCGTTTCATTTGACATTCACGCGGGTGAAAAAGTGGCCTTGGTCGGACCAAGTGGTTCGGGAAAATCAACGATTGTGGACCTACTTTTTAGATTATATGATAACCAAAAGGGCCTGATTGAATTGGATAACAGGGACATTACCGAATGGGATACAGCTTGGCTCCGATCACAAATTGCGATTGTGACCCAGGATGTCCAAATGCGTAGTGGTTCATTAGCTGATAATTTGAGAATTGGAAAGCAGAATGCTACGGATGATGAATTACTTAAGGCTTTGCATGATAGTGGTTTGGATGATTTGATTAAATCTCTTCCAGAAGGACTGAATACAAGGGTAGGAGAAAGAGGTGGGCTTCTTTCAGGAGGACAGAAGCAGCGATTATCGTTGGCAAGGGCCATCTTAAAAGATGCTCCAATCCTCATCCTCGATGAAGCAAGTTCAGCTCTCGATCCGATTACAGAAACAAAGATTAATGAGGTTGTTTTAAAAACAGCAAAAAAACAAACAATCTTAATTATTTCTCACCGTCTCTCCACTGTTCTATCAGCAGATAAGATCATTGTCCTTGAAAATGGAGCTATAGTCGAAGAAGGAGAACATAAGGATTTGCTTGAAAGTAGCAGTGGTGTCTATGCAAGACTGTTTGGAAGAGAAGCTGAAATCGGAGAAGAAACGATCAAGGTAATATAAAAACAGAACCATGCGCTCATTACACACGTATGGTAGGACTTTCTTAAGCGAGCGGGTTTTCGGCAGGTAACAACATGATTGTTTACCAGAGATAATAGCTAAGTTTATTTTAAAAAGCCTCTTTCTTCGGAAAGAGGCTTTTTATTTTTCGATTATCCTTGTAGCAATAAAATCACGGATATTGAGAATCATTTATTAAAAATGTATGATTTAACTATGTTTAGATAAATCCAGAGCTTATGTAAATGAGGAGGCAATTATGATGGAAATTGGTATAACGACGTTTGTAGAAACAACGCCAGATGTTCAAACTGGTAAAGTGATAAGCCACGCGGAACGTATACGTGAAGTTGTGGAGGAGATTGTGTTAGCGGATAAGGTAGGATTGGATGTCTTTGGTGTAGGAGAACATCATCGCGAAGATTTTGCATGTTCTGCGCCAGCAGTATTGCTTGCTGCAGCTGCATCACAAACGAAACAAATTAAGTTGACTAGTGCCGTTTCTGTATTATCATCCGACGATCCAGTACGTTTATACCAAGAGTTTTCAACAGTTGATGCCATTTCAAATGGACGTGCAGAAATCATGGCAGGTAGAGGTTCGTTTATTGAATCATTCCCTCTATTTGGTTATGACTTACAAGATTATAATGAGTTATTCGATGAGAAATTGGATTTATTATTGAAAATTAGAGAATCAGAAAAAGTGTCATGGAGTGGAAAACATCGCCCATCTATTAATAATTTAGGAATCTATCCTCGTCCTGTTCAGGAGCCGATCCCTGTCTGGATTGCAAGCGGTGGAACACCACAATCTGCCGTTCGTGCAGGCGTTCTCGGGCTACCTCTTGTTCTAGCGATTATTGGTGGAAGCCCATTACAGTTTGCTCCCATCGTTGACCTATATAAACGAGCAGCAAAACAGGCTGGCCATGACGTTACGAAGCTAAAGGTAGCTTCTCATTCTCATGGCTTTGTAGGCGAGACAACAGTGAGTGCAAAAGAGAAATTTTTCCCACCTACTGCGCAGGTAATGAATGTTTTAGCAAAAGAACGCGGTTGGGGACCATATACGCGTAAAACTTTTGATGAAGCGAGTAGTTTAGAAGGTGCTTTGTACGTAGGTGACGTATCTACAGTAGCGGAAAAAATCATTTTCCTTCGTAAAAATGTTGGCATTACACGTTTTATGCTCCACGTACCAGTCGGTTCAATGCCACATGAAGATGTGTTAAAAGCTATAGAGCTATTAGGAACAGAAGTTGCGCCGATCGTAAGAGATGAAATTAACCGATGGGAAGCTGAAACGGAAAATACGTTATAGTTTTACGTGTTTCAGTATAGGTTTCCCACTCCTATAAGGGCGGGATAACGTATTTTTTCTTGAATAAGAATTAATAACTCAGCACCAGGCTCATTGCGAGGTAGTTGCTTGGTTGGAGTTCGAATAAATATGGAAGAGCGAATTCCCATTCAATCTGGAATTCGCTCTTCTTGTAAAAACATATCTTTTGTATAGGCACTGTTAAATTTTACTCTTATACATTTAGTACTTGCTGCAGTGCGCTAAGTTGTTCATCGTTTAAAGGAACCATAGGTAAGCGGACACCACCGACAGGGACGCCTTTTAAATTTAAAGCTGCTTTTACAGGCGTTGGATTTGGAGCAGCAAATAGTGCTTTCATTATTGGTAGTAGTCTACGATGTTCCTTAGCTGCCTCTTGGATATTACCAATTTTGAAATTTTTAATCATCGCTTGCATTTCATTCCCTATGACATGGGACGCTACTGAGATGACACCTGTTCCGCCTATTGATAACACTGGAATCGTTAAACCATCATCCCCGCTGTACAATGAAAAATCTTCCGGTGTATGATCAATAATTTCGGCCATTATATCTAAATTACCGCTTGCTTCTTTAATGGATACAATATTTGGTATTTTGGAAAGACGAATGACTGTTTCAACTGACATGTTGACAACACTGCGTCCGGGAATATTATATAGCATAATCGGTAAAGATGTGACCTCCGCAATTGTCCTAAAGTGTTGATATAATCCTTCTTGTGATGGTTTGCTATAGTATGGGGCAACGAGCATAATGCCATCGACACCTGCATCTTCCGCAAGTTTTGTTAATTTCATTGATTCTTTTGTGTTGTACGATCCAGTACCAGCAATTACCGGAATTCTTCCATTTACTACTTCCACTGTAAATTTGAATAACTCGACCTTTTCTTCTTCTGTTAGCGTTGGAGACTCTCCTGTTGTACCAGAAACCACTAAACCTTCTGTTCCATTAGCGATTAAATAATTGATTAAGTTTCTTGTAGCTTGGAAATCAATCTCCTCATGTTCATCAAAAGGAGTCACCATAGCAGTTAAAATTTGTCCGAAATTCATTACTTCTCCACATCCTATATTTTTTTATTAAAAACAGAGGGAGAAGGGCAGTTAGTAAATTAACGCAAAAAAGCAACAACGAGGGCTCGTTGTTGCATTAGAAACAATAAATTATTTCTTTGCGTAAGATAGCCCTCCATACAGTTTCCTATATGACAATTAAGTGTTTATTCAACAACAGAACCAGCTTCAAGAAAAATGAGATTCTTTCCGCTTCGGCAAATTCCCCTTTCGACAATTGTCCTAGGATCTCATTATCCTCCATTTGTGTACTGATGGTCTTTGCGCCTCTATCCTTACTTCAAAAGTTCTTGAAATAAGTGATTATTTAATTATAGAAATAGTACCTGTTTTCTTATGGAATTGCAATAGTTGACCTGTTAATATCTAAAATTAATTTATTTTAGGATTAAAATTTAGATTTTTAATCAATTGATTTGCTTGCTACTCTTAACTTTGTCCATTGATTAAGTATAAAGCAACAGTTACTATCAATAAGTTTGACATATAAAAGCCATACTACTTTTGAGGTGAAGATGATGTATAAATTATTGTCTCATAATGATTTAGATGGGGTAGGATGTGGCATTTTAGCAAAACTTGCTTTCGGTAAGCAAGTGAAGGTGCGATATAATTCGGTATCGTCTCTTAATCGAGAGATTGAATTCTTTTTGGAACATGATCCTCCAGATACGTTTTTATTTATTACTGATTTGTCTCCGAATGAAGAAAATGAAAAAAGGCTCAACGATTTTTATCATGCAAAAGGGAAAATCCAACTACTTGATCACCACAAAACTGCTTTACATTTGAATGATTATGAGTGGGGATATGTTTTAGTGGAAGATAATGAAGGTAAATTAACGTCTGCTACCTCATTATTATATGAATATTTGGTTACACATGAACTGTTGGAACCATTAGATGCTATAACAGAATTTGTAGAGTTAGTTAGGCAGTATGATACATGGGAATGGGAGAAGAACGAGAACCACCAAGCTCATTCACTTAACGCACTCTTCTTTTTAGTATCGATGGAAGAATTTGAAGAAAAGATGATGGAAAGACTTCGTTCAAGTGAACATTTTGATTTTGATGAATTCGAAAAGAAAATACTGAACATGGAAGAAGACAAGATTGAACGATATATTCGTCGGAAAAAAAGAGAGATTGTACAAGCAGAAGTAGGGGACCATATCGTTGGAATCGTGCATGCAGAATCGTATCATTCAGAGCTAGGAAATGAGCTAGGGAAAGAATATCCACA
Source organism: Psychrobacillus sp. FSL H8-0483 (assembly GCF_038637725.1). Taxonomy (NCBI): domain Bacteria; kingdom Bacillati; phylum Bacillota; class Bacilli; order Caryophanales; family Bacillaceae; genus Psychrobacillus; species Psychrobacillus sp. FSL H8-0483. Next base: position 3,468,032 of record NZ_CP152052.1, on the reverse strand, counting down.
TCTGGACTACATCGCAATATTAATAATGGGTGGAAAAAGAATCTCATTTCGTACCATTCATGATCATATCGATGTTTCTGAAATTGCAGGACATTTCGGTGGTGGGGGACATCAGAAAGCATCAGGTTGTTCTTTAACAAAAGACGCTTACCAGCAGTTTATAGTGGAAACATTCCATTTGGAGCCAATACAGGAAGATGCGAAAAGGAATCGATATAATTTAAAACATTCTTCATTCGGTTCTCTGTATAAAAATAAAAGTGAAAACGTTTTTCTTCTTTATCAAAAGAACAATCAGGACTGGATGATTGAAAAAAATAAAACCGAAATGGAACAAACCTTTCCAAGTTTTGATGAAGGCGAACGATTTATTAAAAGAACTTATGAAGCATGGTTGGTGAGGGATGATTTGTTTGTAGAGTATTTAATGAATGAGGTGAAAAAAGATAGTCAGCATGACTAGTGTTGATCTATGTTACTTACACACTCTGTGAAACAATAGCATGGTTGGAGTAAGGGGCTGTCCCTAAAGTCATATAGTGACTGAGAGATGGTCCCTTTACCAATGTATTATTTCTACACCTGCTTCAATTTATGGGTACTGGACTGCACTTTTTTTTGCTTTATTTAAACACAAATCCGCACCTAACTCCTGCACAATAGCTTATCCATTGTATAGGAGTAAAGGAGCAAGAGCATCCTCTGAAAGAAGGCAGTCATTGCTGAACTGCCCTACTTTTTCCAGTTTTAAATTAGCTAAATACTATCAGATATTTATCGATCACTACCAGTTTCGAGGTTTTAATTCTGGACCAAGAATGTGCGCAACGTCCTCTCCACTTGTTTCATCATGTCTGAAATGTGCTGCATACCAAACCACTATATCCTGTCCGTTAATATTCTCCTTATTAATGAATTTGTCTAAATTAGCTCTTGCTTTATTTAAATCTGTTGTGAAACCCTGTCCATCATCTAACTCAGTACTACGGTAGCGAAGAAGCCATACATCCCCAACTCCAAAACTATCTGCTGAACCATCGTTCTTACCTGGGATCAAAGTATATCCTTCACCCGTTGATTTGTTAGAAATTAGCCATTGTCTATTATGAAAAGAATCACGGGACCTTCTAATTTCGTAATTCATAGTTCGGAAAATCGAAGTTCCAGTACTTGGCCGTTCGTTAATCTCTTGTACAAAGTTGTTACCCGCAGTCCGAATATCAAAATCAAATCTCCAATATACGTGGTGAGTATGAGGGTTGCATGTACACGAATTGGCTATTGCACTAAATCCAAATCGTGGGCGAATCGTACCATTTTTGTGGAGACGCCATTCACTAATATATCGATACCAGCCGGCTTCCAATTCACTAACTAATACTATTTCTTCCCCATCCACATAGATAGCTACACCGAAAAAGTTACCAGTATCAGAGCCAGTATCAAGTATGGTTCGTGCAGGAGTGGAGCACATACGGAATCCGGGCGCAATATCTGTTCCAATAGCTTCAAACCTACCTTCCTTCCACTGCCAATCACGGTAAGGGCCGCAAACATCATTATCGTAGCGAACATTAAGGATTGGTACATGAGCACGGGATAATACTTTTTTTCCACGATACAGCACATCTCGAAGTTCGATACCTGAACCAACTATACCTGAAGAAGCAGCCGGTCTCACTGCAAGGAAACTCCATACCTCAGTATCACCTTGCAACACTCTTACTTGGTATTGGCCCAAAGTTCCTCTTCTTGCCGTAGGTTGATTGGCATCAGGCGGGGGCTCACAGATTTGATCACTTGCTGTTGAAAACGGCGGTGCACCAGTTTCATATATGATTACTTCACGTCTAATCATATTAACTCCGACAATTTGATGTGAAAGTTCTCCGTCATTCTGTGTTCTATCCTCTGAATCTTCCTCAACAGGGAGAAGTCCAACCGCAAGGGTCCTTTCAATACGGCCGTCTGGAAGCTCTGTATCGATTAGTGCTGGCATTGCACTGTAAGGAAGCACAAGATTTTCTCGAATTAAGCAGCCGAGCTCAGGGTGATCTCGAACAATATTTACAGCTAACTCAAACTCCTCAGTACTTGGCAACGGCTGCGAGTCTAACTGGGAGGCACTGATACATCCAGGATCATGAATGGGTCCAGTGGCTATTACTGTACGATTGTTGGTGTAGTCATAGTATGTGGCTAAAAAATTACTTGGAGGTGTAGGTTTAGAACTTTTCGGGGGAGTTATGGATTTGTTTCCTGGAATATCCTCAAGATCAAGCAATTCAAACGATAGCAACAGATGCCTGGTTCCACATAAAAATGGTTGGATAGAAGGATGATTGTCACAGATACTTCTTAATTGATTTATTGTTTCTTGGTCAGGTCCAAATGGAACTACTTCCACAATAAGTTTCGATCTTCCCGCCATTGAATCACTCTCCAATAATATTTATTGAGTAGATAACAACCACTCACCCTAACATCTTATGTTTAAGAATAGTCAAATGAAACCGATTGTTTACCTATTTTTTATAGATCCTATCAAATTTGTGTTAATCACTATGAAACGGAGGTTCTTTATCCAAAAAATAATCAGGACTGGAGGATTGAAAAAAATAAAAAGAAAATAGGCTTGGTTCTATTGAAACAGAATCAAGCCTAATTATTCAATATTCTTTGACTTTCTTTTTCCTTGCTTGTACTTCCAATTCACTATTTAGTCCTTTTAGTAAGGAGTAACACATGAAGATCATAATAATGGCAAATGGAAAGGCAGCTGCAATAGATGCTGTTTGCAATACGGTTAATCCACCAGATAAGAGTAAGACTGCTGCAACTGCAGATTGAATAATGCCCCATGTCATTTTGATTTTATTGGAAGGATTTAATGTTCCCCCTTCACTCAACATACCTAATACAAAGGTAGATGTATCTGCAACAGTTACGTAATAAATAGCTACGAGAGCAAATCCCATTAGACTTAATATAGAACTTAGTGGAAGATAATCAAAGAATGTAAAAATAGCCAATGAGACGTTATCTGCAATATATTTTGCCAATTCATGGTTTTCTGAGTTGATAACAAGATCAAGCGCGGAGCCACCGAAGATAGACATCCATAAACATGTTCCAAGTGTCGGAACTATCAACACGCCTATAATAAACTCTTTTACCGTTCTTCCCCTCGATATTCGGGCTATAAACATACCTACAAACGGTGCCCAAGCAATCCACCATGCCCAATAAAATAATGTCCATGATGCAATCCATTCTCCTTGACCAAATGGTCTCATCCTTAAACTCATATGGATAAAATCATTGATATAGAGCCCAGTCGTATTAAAAAAAATTTTAATAATCGTCAAAGTTGGTCCGACCATTAATATTAGCAACAAAATTGCAACCGATATGATCATTGCAGCGTTAGATAAGTATTGAATTCCTTTCTCCAAGCCAGTGTTAATCGAAATGAGGAAAATTACTGTAGCCACAACAATAACAATCAGTTGAACAATTAGCGTATTGGGAACACCGAATATAGAATGCATCCCGGCAGTAACTTGTAAGGCTCCAAGACCAAGAGATGTTGCAATGCCAAAGACAGTTGCAAATACAGACAGAATGTCAATCGTTTTACCAATAGGTCCATAAATTTTATCCTTCAGCAACGGATAGAAAACAGAACTTATGGCTGCAGGTAGTTTTTTGTTATATTGACAGAGGGCAAGAGCTAATCCGATAACGGTATAAATCGCCCATGGATGTAGGCCCCAATGAAAAAAGGTATATTGCATGGCGACATTAGCTGCATCAGTGGTATAGGCTTCTCCATATGGGGGTTTCGTGTAGTGAGTGACTGGTTCAGCAACACTCCAATAAACAATCCCAATTCCCATCCCTGCCCCAAACAACATTGCTAGCCAGGATGCGGTATTGAAATCAGGTCGGTCTGTAGTTTTACCTAACCGAATATGACCATACTTAGAAAACAGTAAGTAGATGGAGAAAATTACAAAGAAAAGGGTGGCACCAATATATACCCATCCAAGGTAATCAATTGATGTGGTATAAATGGCGTTCGTAACTTTTGTAAGAAGGTCTGTGAAAAAGACCCCCCATGCAATAAAGATAAGGGTCAGTATAAGTGAGATGATAAAGACACTGTTTTCTTTTAGCTTGTTAGCATTCATGGAAACCTCCAACAGGATATGTGTGAATAATTGAGAAGACTAATAATGTAAAAATTTCCAAATGTGAAGGCGAAATCAGAAATCATTTATCAAGAAGATTATAAAGAAACTCCCATTTTTCAGTGTTCATTAAATCTTCATCCGGTAACTCTAATCCGCCTCCTAGAAATATCATATTGTTTTTTATGCCGACTACCATTGCTTCCATTAAATCATCCTGGTCATTTTTTCTATACACGTCGCCTATTGTTGGTAGCATGTCATTATTAACATCTGATTGTTCTTTTAAGTTGCTTTCATCAATGTTTTGAATATCTCGATATTCAATGGGGTTACTGTGTTCATGGCGACCAGGAACCATCAATAAATACTCATGATGCCTAATTCCGTTAGATTTATTTGTGATAACCCCTTTGTTTTCAACTGTGGCAACTACTTCAATTTCATTTAATGAATAATGATCGAGGTAATCGGGATTTGGGTTTGTAATTAAAATGAAATCCCCTTCCTCAGCTTTTCTATCTTTGCTCAGGGTATACACATTTTTATTGAAAATAAAGCTATCTAGTTCCTTTGGGTGGTATTTTTCTACTTCCGCCGCACTACTTAAATGCTGTGTTAAATCCCTCAGCCTCATAAGATGAACAGATTGTCTATACATCGCTTTTACTGAATAAACCCTGTGTAATTCATTCTTATAATATACAAATTGCCCTTTTCTTACTTGAAACAGTTTCACAGAAAACTCACCCTCCAAATAATTGCACATGTAATCATTTCTAGTTTTTTATAAACCATATTAATTTTAAAGGTTACTAAATTTCTGTTTCGTAGTTTTAGTATGCTACCGATCAAATAAAATTAATCAATAACATTGCTTAAATAAAAAACCGCCAGCACCTCATCTAATACAGGTGACCTAAGGAACGGTTTTCCGTTCTCTCTTTTGTTAGTATAAAGTAATAGGTCGACTCATAGAGTTGTACAAAAACGACATAGTGCTTTCATTTGGTATATAGGAATTTAGGGAATGAAAGAAGAATAGATTGTTATCTAGTATAATTAATTGACAGAGGATATATAGGGAAAAATTTAGTAGATGAAAACAAACATAAAGTGAAGGTGAATTATCGTATGAACAAGGAGTTAATCATTAATCCCGATGCACGCTATCGGATAGCTGAGCAGAAGGCTACTAATTATTATAAATCACTTTATGAGCAGGTCATGCAAAAGACGTATGTCCCAACCCTAATTGAAGATATAAATATGTGGAAACATAACCATATTCGTCATCACTCGTTCTTATCCTTTTTTTCGCGCGGAAAGGGAAAACCTGGTTCCAGGGGATACCACAGTTATATCCAATGGCTAAATTACACTGGTAAACTAGATAATTACCTGGATCGAAGCATCTCCTATATTTTTATGCGAGATCTAGGTAAAGCCCTTAATTCACCTGATACACAGAACAGGATTCAGCGTGTAGTAGATAGTTTGAAAACGCACCTAACACATGCTAACGCAACAGATCGAGGAGACAATGATGGAATGTTTAGCATGGCCAGGTTGTTCCGGATTGCCCAGAAGGAAGGCGTTGAATCGGCCATGATCTGGGTGGTAAACAAACTAAAGACTGTATCCTCCAATTTTCCAAAGGGGATGGATGCTGAGCAAGCTCAGCGAAAACTTATTAAAATCATTGCTGGGGTAATCATGCAAGAGATTGAAGAAATGGACGATGACGTATCTTCGGAAGAACGTACTCTAAAACTTGATAAAGCTATTAGGCTTGGCTATTCCTATGGTCTGACTTATCCATTTATTGATGATCTTCTCGATGCGAAAATTTTATCCGATAAAGAGGAAAAACAATATTCTGATATGATACGTACTACGCTTATCACAGGATCTGTGCCGGCATTTGGCGAATGGACTGGTGAAAACTTAGAGCTAATGCGGTATGTTCATTCGGAGCTCCGAGAAGCGTTTGAGTATATTAAGGAACATCAGCGAAGAGAGACAAAACAAAATTTTTTCGAGCAATCTTATGTGTTTTTTAATTCGCAGGAAGTGGACCGTGTAAAGGATCTATCGAATGCAAATTACAGCAATGAAGAGCTTTATATACCGATCATTTTAAAATCCTCTTCTTCCCGATTGATTGTCCGTTCAGTAATAGGTGCTCCTGAGGATACGGATTATGACAACCGAACCTTTTTTTATGGCATATACAATCAGCTGGCTGATGATTTTGCAGATATGTTTGATGACATGAAGGATGGGGCGGTAACACCCTATACCTACTATATGAAATATCACGATACACGTAAGGATCTAATAAACCCCTTTGAATTGTACTGGACGGTTATTTCCAATTTGATACATAATGTGTATGACTCAGACAGTAAGACTCGTGAGGTGATTTTGGACCGGGCTATAAACGGATTGAAACGATTTAAAGAACGAATGGGTCCTGAAAAATACAATGAAGTTATGGGCCTATTTGCTTCAGGCAGCCCTAAATTCAATAGACTTCTCCAAGACATGGTTCGAAAAGCAGATGATGTGGATTTCTTTGATAAACTGCTTCGGGACCATATGATTACCACTTTGAAAAATGAACGGAAAGAGCAGGAAGACTTTATCAATACGAGCAAAACCTTACGCAATCAGATCAACCATATCTTAAATATCCCTAAAATGGAGAATATGTCTTTGATGGAAGATACAATAATGGATGCTGCAAACTACAGTTTAGAAGGTGATGGAAAGCGTCTGAGGCCGATAGTGACCTGGTTCATGGGCGTAAACGCATATGGATTGAAAAGTTCTGCAATCGAGCCACTTCTGAGATCATTGGAATATATGCATACTGCGTCTCTTATATTTGATGATCTGCCATCCCAGGATAATGCATCCACCCGTAGGGGGCGTCCAACTCTCCATGAGATGCATAACATTGCCGTATCAGAATTAACGGGTCTTTTTCTGACCCAGAAGGCTATTGAAGAACAAACATCACTAGATCAGTTTGATTCGAAGACTGTACTTAAACTAGTTCAATATTCAGCTCAAGTAACAGCGGATATGTGTAGAGGGCAAGCGATGGACTTGGATTCCAAAGGGAAGCAATTGACTCGGGAACAATTAAATATGATGTGCTTTTATAAAACTGGTTTAGGATTCGAAGCTTCTCTCATCATGCCTGCAATTCTTGCCCATGCAAAGGAATTAGAAATGGAAGCTTTGAAAAAATTTGCCCGCCATGCAGGAATTGCATTTCAGATTAAGGATGACTTGCTTGATGTTGAAGGAGATACAACCTTACTAGGAAAACCCATTGGCAAGGATGCGGAAAACAATAGTACAACTTTTGTTTCAATATTGGGTCAGGAAGGTGCCAAAAAAGAGATGTGGGAAAATTACTGTATTGCCATGGAGGTATTACAAGATGTGCCACGCAATACCACTTTCTTGAAGCATTTTTTAAATTACATTATAAATCGAGACCATTAAGAAGTGGTTGTTACACATCGTGAACCTGTGCTTAGTTAGATTTGATATAGAGTAACAATACACACTTTTGATGTAACGGGTTCGAATATTGGGGAGAAAACATTAAATAACAACCTAATCGGGGACGCAATTCACATATGAATTGGTGTCTCCCTTTTTGTGGTTATATCAATGCTTTAGTCGTTTTACAAACTAATTAGTACATCAGTAGGTGACAAAAAGATTGTCTAAATTAAAGCAATTGGCTCCAAAGAATATGAAGAAAATTGGGAATTTTATGTTAAAATAAATATAAAGATTATGAAAAATTATACTTAAACAACGCAGCAGGGTAGTTCAATAATATTTATAGGGAGGGATTTTATGATTAAGCCTTTAAAGGAGCAATTTATCTTATCTATATTTGTTGCTATTGGCTTTGTTTATGTTAATTTTTCTAGTATAGAGTTTATTGCTGACAAGAGGGATCCAACCGTTCGGGTAATATTTTTCTTCATCATGATTTTATCGGTGTTTAATGCGGGAGTATTGATGGAAAAATACATTCAAACAAGAAAGAAGAAATAACTCTTATTCAACTACCGAGTGCTTTACTTGAAGATCATTGAGCTGCTTAGATGGCTCTTTTTTCTTGCTCAACTAAAGGGGTAGGTTAGTGAAAGAATCTAGAAAGAAATTTTATAAATGCTAAAATACCTGCAACAAGTAGTATTCATCGAATTTATATCAGGAAAACCATATATAAAGCAGTAAACAAAACTTGAGGAGGTATTGTAGTGAACCAACACAAAATGATAATTACTCAGTATAACCCCAAATACGCTGAACAAACAGTGGATATGTGGCGAGATAGTAAGGAACAGGCTATTGGTCAGAAAGAAATTCACAGCTTTGAAAATCACGTTTATTTTTTAAATCATATATTACCTGAACAGTTTCAAATAGACTTAGCGTTAATTGATGAAAAAGTAGCTGGAATGATTGCCTATAATGAAAGGGAAATAGGCCAACAATATATTCATATAGATTATCAAGGAATCGGTATAGGTCATACATTACTAGATAAAGTAAAAGCACAATCAAGTGGGAGATTAACATTATACACATTTGAAGTAAATGAAAATGCACAACGATTTTATGAAAAACATGGATTTGAAATCATAGGTAGAGGACATGAAAATGAAGAAAATTTACCTGATATTCAATATGAATGGATATCCAAATAAATGTTGTAATCGGGTACTTTTGTGATAAAAAAGCTAGAGTTCTTCTTCAACTACCATGAAAATAAATTTCTTCAAGAATAGAAAAATGACAACACTTAAGAAGACCCTGCTCAATCGTTAAAAAAAAGAGGCGTGTTTAGATGAAGAAGTCTATGCGGTGTACAACTAGTATTGACTCCTCTTAACCATTTCCATTCTCTGTGGTGTGCAATATTTTGTGCTGCATGGATGGCTAACGGGGGTTTTAGTTAGAGAACGTGGGGTTGTTTAGGCAGCTCTTTCTTCTTATTGTAGAGGACTATTTAATTTACCTGTCGAAATATAGAAATATAGATGGAAAGTAAAAAACGAATATATGAAGTGCTAGTGTACGGAGAAAGGGGAGAAGATAAAAATGGTTTATTTAGTGTTAATACATATTATTTCGGCAATTATTTTTGTTGGTAATATTATCACGGCTGCTTTTTGGAAACTAAAGGCGGAATTTTCTGGAGATGAAGCACATATCAACAAAACAGCAAAGAATATTATGGTTGCTGATTATGTGTTTACTTTACCCAGTATTATCTCTTTACTAATTTCTGGATTTTTATTAGCAATAAAAAGTAATTATTCCCTTGATGAAATAAACTGGTTAACAATTTCTTTAGCTTTATTTACAATTACAGGAGTGATATGGATTACTCTTTTGTTACCCCTGCAAAGAAAAATGATTAAATATAGCGGGGAAGAATTCAATAAAATTAATTATAAAAAAGTCTCTAGAACTTGGGATGTTATTGGGACAATATCAACGATAATTCCTATTCTTATTCTTTATTTAATGGTTGCCAAACCTTTTTAAAAATTTCACTCGGGTGCTTTACTTCAAGAAGGGAGTAAAGCCTTTTTCCTTACTGAGCTAACGCAGCAGGTTAGTTAAAAAAAGGTATCTTTTGAAGGTGACAGATTATCAGTGGGAGGTATAAAAAAATGGAAGAAAAAAAGTATGATATTTTAATGTTATTCCAAATAATTTTTGTAATCCTTGTTATATCAATTGGTATTTACGGTAAGGTTACGGAAAACTACAACTTACTACCATTGATGTTAATACTTTTGAGTGTAGCGTTACTTATAATGGGATTACGAGAATATAAAAGAACTCAGAGTTTATTGTGGGGTATCTTCTATTTATGCATTTCGTTATTAATTTTATTCTCTGTGGTTGAAGGCATTATGTTTAATTAAATAGAAGTAATATTAAACTAACTTGGTGCTTTACTTCAAGAAGGAGGTTTTCTAAAATAATATTAGTAATTTTTATAATACTAGCACTTGCAATTGTTTGTTTATCATTATCCTTAACTACAAGGAATAAGAAAAATAGAATAATAACTGGATTTGTCATGATATTATCGGTTTTAACCTATCCGTTATCTTTACCTTTGTTACACGAAACTAAGGTGCTTCAAGGATTAGACGGAACAGCAACTTTAATGCTTTTTTATTTTATAATATTGTTAGGTGGAATTATCACGATCATTGCGTCTTTTCACAAAAATGAAATTAAGTGAAAGTGATAAATAAAACTCTTAATAAACTAACGGAGTGCTTTAGTTGAACAAGACCATCTTTTGATGGTCTATTTTTATGCCCAAAATGTTGTACTTCTTAAACCAGATATTATGTACTCTTAATTTGTATGAGCGTATATCATTTATTTTGTTATGGCCAGCCCTAGTTCTAAGGAATGAAAAGTTCAAATATAAATTAAAGGGAGGCGATGAAAGGTGACAACGACAGAAACGGTATTTTTTAATGTCCCAGCAAATTTGTTTAAAGGGATTGAGGCAGTTGGTGGTAAGTTAAAGATAACAGAGGTTGAGCTTATTTTTACTCCACATAAAGTGAATATACAAAGTGCACCCGTGACAATCAACATTGGCGAGGTTATCAAAGTCCAAAAACGAAATACTATACTTTTTGTTCCTAACGGTATGTCCGTCACTGTAAAGGGTGGAAAAGAATATAAGTTTGTCGTGAACAAGCGGGGTAAATTGATCGATCATTTAAATCAAACAATAGGTGAAAAAAGGATGCAGCACCTATTGTTTTAGGTCAGAACGGCCATTTATGGCCATCCTCCGAGGGCAGCCTCTCGGCTTGTGTGCTATCTCAATAGAGACAAAGGGTTGAGGAATTTAGAATGACTACATCATTTCTGGTTTCTTTCTCAGAAATGGTTTATGGTTAGCTATCGGATTTATTTATGCGCTCATTACAACAAAAGGATTTAAAAAATCTCCACCAAGTTTTAAAGAGATATAGTTTGAATAAAATGATAAAAGTAAAAAAGCTCCAGAATCAGTTATTGTACCCGTTCAGTATTCTTTTAAAAATCGAAATTAAACACATAAAAAGAGCCCAAATTCGCATATGAATTGGGCTCTTTTAAATACCTACAAATCAAGATTCTTCAATGATTAACATCTACTTTTGTCATTGTTTTAACAGATGGCTAACGGGAGCTCAGTTGAATATAACTACTCAAATAAATGAAAATGTTCAACTTCTGGATTGGGTGTTTTTGTGCATCCATGGTAGTTGAAGAAATTTGTTGTCTATCATTCTTGAGTTTCTTCATCACTTTTGTATTCTAAAATATCTCCTGGCTGACATTCTAAAGCCTTACAAATTGACTCTAAAGTTGATAATCGAATCGCTTTTGCCTTTCCATTTTTCAATATAGAAAGGTTAGCCATTGTTATTCCAACCCTCTCCGAAAGTTCTGTTACGCTCATTTTCCTTTTAGCCAGCATCACATCAATATTGATTATTATCGCCATGTTATTCACCTCAGACCGTTAAATCATTTTCTGATTTTATATCAATTGCCTCTTTTAAAAGCTTTTGGAGAACGGCAGCAAAGACTGCAATTACAAGTGAAGCAAAGATGAGAACCATTCCGATTACTATAATACCTGGGGCGTCGTCCATCTCCGCTATGAGATAGAAGAGTGGCATGCCTAATACATACAAGATACTGATTGTGATTGCACAATATTTAATCGTCTTTAAAGCCCTTACGGATAAATCCGAGAAAGCTTTACTCTTGTCTATATAGCTTAATAGTTTAAAAGCTTGATACAGAGCAAAGTAAAAAGGTATCGACGCCGCATAAAAATCGATGAAAACGAGATATTTAATATAAGTAATATCTGGATACAATTCTGCTGCAAAATTTGCAATCTCAGGCACCAAAAATATACACAAAGCAAGAACGGGAATACCAATAAGAATAACAGCTATCTTTAAAAAAAGTGTTGTTCCTCGTTTCAAAAAAAGCACCTCACTTATTTATTGTTAATTTGACTTTAACACATATTTTATCGTTTTAAAATAAAATGTTATTGTATTTTATTGTATTATTATTGTTATATTTTTATCCTTTTCATTTTTAAAAAAGATAAAGAGCATTCATCATTACAAAGAAATGCTCTTTAACTTTAAACTATTCAATTTATAACTTGTTCATCTAACCTGCGCGTTAGCCATCCATGAAGCCCTGCTTCAACACAGAATGTGGAAGAAAATTACGTTCTTCCTTGGGAGTTAAGAATTTAAACAAAAATAGAGAAAATCCTTGTTGGGTTAATGCCCTGGATAAATGAAGATCATCGCGCAATGCAAGGCTAACTTTAGCATCTTACATGCTTGCGTTTAAAACCAATCCTTCCTTTATCGACTTCTTTTTGAATACTTTCGTAAGCATTTAGGAAACTGCTTTTTTTCTGGTCCCGTTTGACTTCGACTATTCCTATTGTCTTTGCAGTCTCGATTGCCTTTTCATGGAGCGGCAAATAGGAAGTCCCCACCGTGTATACAAAATTATTCATAGCGGATTTCGCTCGTTCTGGAGAATCATGAATCGCATTTTTCACCATATCAAGCATATCGGAAATATTACTTTCTGAAAATTCAACGTCTTTTCGATTCCCTAAAAGCCAACAGTAGCAACTCCAGCCCGCTGACATTCTCAGCTCTTCACCGCTTGCAATCCATTTATCAGCAACTTCTTGTGCAATGTCTGACTCTGATAAAGTGACGGCCACTACATAATCGGAAAGCATATAAAAATACGCTGCATCCATCCAGCGATCATAATCCGACTCCGTCATAGCTTTTGGGTCTGCAATAATGCCTGCAAAGTACATCGCATCGTAGTTCCCTGTGGCATACAGCTCTTCAGCTAATGGCTGATTTATTTTTATTTTTTTTACGATTGGTTTCATAGCACCTGTTGCTACACCAAAAAGCGGCTCATGTGCCCCATTGGACATGTACATTTTTTTAGATCGTTCCTTGCCAAGCACTTCAAGCTCCTGCATAACTATTTCTAAATTCATCGTTTAGCACATCCTTTTTTTGGAGTTTTTCCCCTAATATTTTGTCCGTCAAATATATCACCATTATCCTATAACAAACACCATTTGTCAGCAAAACTATTGTCTAAGTGCATGGGTGTTATGCAGGAATCAACTTAATGCATGTTGGCACTTTGGAGTGAGACAGATAAGCCATCACAAACGATGCGTGAGCTGTGGTGATGGCTTACCGCTCACCCCGCAGAAAGCGTCCGCCTATAGCGGAAATCAACTATACTTATTCCGTGTAAAATAAATATATATACCTTTAGTATTGTTCGTGTTTTTTCATGTAAATTGGAAATATGAAATTGATTCATTTAATAGATTTAAAAATAATATTGAGAATATAAATACAGGCCATCGAATAGTATCTCTTATATAAGTAAATAGATTTCTAGAGAGAATATTATCTACAAGGTGGAATGTAAATGAAAATATTACTCATATACCTATTAAGTGCTGTTTATTTCTTTTTATCATTTTCCTTGCAAACTATGCGAGCTATTGGTATTTATCTAATCATTTCAGTAGGTTTATTCTTCTGGGCTAATATGGAGTGGAAGCGTTCATTTGATAAAAGAAACGATGAAATTAGAAGGATAAGTGAAGAATGGTTGGAAGAAATTCCACATACTCAATTTATCTTATCCCCCAATTGTTTAAACTCCTTACTAATCAACGAAGTAACAAATATTCTTTATTTGGCTAAGAGAGAATCCCTGGAAGTAGAATTTGATATAGAAGACATTCCGTTCCAAAAAATACTAGAAGTTGCCATTGTAGAAGAGGAAAGTATTTTATCTTTATATCCCAAGGGTGGATTACTAGGAGATTCGTTAAAAGATAGGGATCTTGAGTATGAAGGTGATTCAGAAGAAGAGTTTGGCGAGGGAGAGGATGAAGATGAAGAGGACGATGAGGAAGAGGATGAAACTATAACAAAACTCAGTTTGAAAATACTAGTCGATGATTTAACAAATCCCATTATAGAATATGTTTTTATAGAAAACGAAGATTCCCTCGCTATAGACTCTGATGAATATATGGAAGCAATTAAACTATGTAATGATTGGTATCAAAAGTTAAGTATAATTATTAAAAGGTATGAACATGACAAAGTGCTAGTTAGAAAATGGCAATAAGTTGTTTTTGGTTAGAATTTCATCAAAGAGTCTCCTTACAGTATTTAATAAAGAATGACACTGTTAAAGGTCTCGTTTGGCTCAGAGGTGTCTGCGAGGATTCTACCACAAATTATATGCTGAAAAGACAACAGAAAATATAACAGTCCAAAAGAAAAAGGTTGTGGCATAAAAATTTGAATCAAAAATTGAAGAAATAGGAAATTTGTGCGAAACTATATTTTAAATGATAGGAGGAAATAATATGCAAAGTAATTATAAAAACTGTCAAAGTTGTGGAATGCCATTAAAGAGGGATGAAAAAGGGGCAGGAACTGAAGCTAATGGAAAGAATAGCATTATGTATTGTAGCCATTGTTATGAAAATGGGGAATTTACTTTGCCAAATTTTACAGTAGATGAGATGAAAGAAAGAGTAATGGATAAAATGACAGAGATGAAATTTCCTAAGTTTTTAGCGAAAATGTTTACAAGAAATATGCATAAACTAGAGAGATGGAAAGACTCATGATTTATTAGATCCAGGTTCTTAAAAAATTCTGTATTCAATGAGAACCTGGAATCCAACACAATACTACATACATATAATTTTTATTAGCAAAATAATTAGAGAACGAGAAGGAAGCCCATGCTTAGAGCTCATGAGCTTCTCCGGTTAGGCGAAATTAATGGAAGGAGTCTTCCTCTTTCTTTTCAAATGTTTTACAATCTGTTTCTTCACTAGTTGAGGCCTCTTTATTCATACGACTTGTTACTACATAAATTGCTGTTGCATCACATTTGTTTCCAGAGGCCCAATAAGAACAGTTGTTAACCTCACAAAGAACATCAGTAGCCATAAAATATCACACCTCCTTTTTACTAATGTGGACAATTCAGAGAAGATTGATACTAACAGTTTAGGAATTAGTATCATTTCTACATTAAGACAATGACTTTTTGGTTAATTCCTCTTGAAATTATGGATATATAAAACCCTCAGTTCCAATTCGTATACTACGTACGAATGTCTCGATTAGATTTCAATTATGATAGGAAGGATCATTGGTTTTTTCTTCGTTTGTTTAAATAAATATTGTCCCACTTCTTTTTTAATTGCTCTTTTCATGGCAAGAATATTTACTTCTTTAAAATTGTTAACGGTTGTTTTAGCTACGCTATTCAAGTTTCTTATGAGTTCCTGAGAATCCTTTGCATAGACGAACCCACGTGAAATAGTATCAGGTTCCGAAAACATTGTTCCATCTGTCTTACTAATCGTTAAGACAATCACCAGCATTCCATCTTCAGAAAGCTGTTTCCGGTCGCGTAACACAATTTCTCCAACTTCGTCACTACCCAAACCATCCACGTAAGTATCACCAGCCGGTATCTTTCTAGTTTGACGAGCTACCGCATTTTGAATATCAAGGACATCACCATTTTTAAGAATGAATGTGTTTTCTTTTGTTACGCCGACAGATTCTGCTAACAAACGGTGCTGATGAAGCATTCTATACTCCCCGTGGATAGGGATAAAATATTTCGGTTTCATTAATGTAAGCATGAGTTTTAAATCCTCTTGATACCCATGACCCGATACATGCATACCTGTTATGCTGGAAGATCCATAGATCACATTTGCATCCAATTGAAACAAGTTGTCTACGATACGTGAAACATCCTTCTCATTACCAGGTATCGGTGATGCTGCTAAAATAACTGTGTCTTCAGGTAAAATCTTTACATCCCGATTGTTCCCGCTCGACAAGCGAGAAAGTGCGGCTAAGGGTTCCCCTTGACTCCCTGTACATAAAATAACCACTCTTTCAGGAGGATATTGATTGACATCACGTGCATCGATCAGCATCCAATGTGGAACGTTTAAATACCCACGTTCTACAGCAACAGATACGACATTCACCATACTACGTCCAAGCAATGCAACCTTCCGATTTGTGATTAATGCTGCATCGACTACTTGTTGAACACGATTGATGTTAGAAGCAAAAGTTGAGATAAAGATTTTGCGCTTAGCCTTCTTGAACGCATCTTCAATATGCCCACCTACAAGTTGTTCTGATGGGGTAGAACCAGGGCGTTCGGCATTCGTACTTTCTGATATTAGCGCCAACACCCCCTGTGTACCAATTTCGGCCATTTTATGGATATCAGAATATTGATCGTTCACAGGTGTTAAATCGAATTTAAAGTCCCCAGTATGAACGACATTTCCTTCTGGTGTCTGAAATACTATCCCTAGACAATCGGGTATACTATGGCTAGTTTTGAAAAAGCTTACACCGATTTCACCAAAGTCCAAATTTGAATCAGAGTTGATTTCTACCAACTCTGTTTCCCTAAGAAGTTTATGCTCTTTTAATTTCAATTCAATTAATCCGAGTGTAAAACGAGTCGCATAAATAGGGACGTTCAATTTTTTCAAGAGATAGGGAATCCCTCCAATATGGTCTTCGTGTCCATGTGTAACAACTAGTCCTTTGATTTTTTCCTTATTTTCCTGTAAATAAGTAATGTCAGGGATAATCAAATCAATTCCTAATAAATCTTTATCTGCAAATTTAGCGCCGCAATCGATGATTACGATTTCGTTTGAATATTGAATGATATACATGTTTTTGCCGATTTCATTTATTCCACCTAAAGCAGAAATGGACAAATTATTCTCTTTCATGCTCAAAATTAATTCCTCCTATTTTCAATTCCTCATTTTTCTATTGCTGCTGAAATTGTTGAATATACTTTTTCCTCATTTGTTTCAACACTCACTAGTATAGCTACAAGCTTTTCACCCTATACAGAAACGCATTGATAATAAAAATGGTATGCGTTTATGTATAATCTAAGTGAGATGTTTTATTATGTAGGTAGAAATGAAGGATATAAATGACCGAAATAACCGTCAAACCTTATGTGGATCGTTCAACAGATCCAAATAGAAAAAAGTATTCAACGACAAAAAAGTTTAATAAAGGAGAAATCATGACAGAAAACAAAATCACTTTTACATCTATTGATGAATATATATCAACCTTTCCTCCTGAGGTACAGGAAATACTAAAAACGCTAAGAGCGGTTATTAAAGAGTCAGCACCAGATGCAGAAGAAAAGATAAGTTATCAGATGCCCGCTTTTGCTTTACATGGAAATCTGGTTTGTTTTGCTGGCTATAAAAATCATATAGGATTTTATCCAGGTGCTAATGGAATTGCTGTATATAAAGATAAATTAACTGGATATAAAGGAGCAAAAGGTTCAGTGCAGTTTCCTATAGGAAAGCCAATGCCTTATGAATTAATAAGCGAGATCGTTAAATTTAGAGTGGCTGAGAATATAAAGAAAGCAGAAGACAAAAAGAAAAAGAAGAAATGATTCTACTATAACTGTATATAATGATGTTTTGAAAAATCCGAGGGAAGTGACTGATTCACTTTCCTCGGGATTCTCATTTAGCATTTCGGATTACTTTTTAACTATATGGAACAATAAAAATCCTCTTTATTACAAATACAGAGGATTTTAAAATATACTTAAAATAGGAACGAAGAATGCTTGAACTTAATAATACATTGGAGGCGAAAAAAATGACTGATACAACATTTGTTTATGTTACTTACATCGCAACGACACCGGAAAAGCTGTGGGATGCTTTGACAAACAGCGATTTTACTGAAAAATACTTTTTCGGAAGTACAATTCAATCTGATTGGCAAGAAGGCTCAAGCATTACCTACTCGAGAAATGGACAAGTTACCGACCACGGAATAATAATCAAGTATGAGCCGCATCATTTACTTTCTTTCACCTGGAATATGTTTGGAGATGAAACGTCGAGAGAGCAGTCGTCGCGGGTCACTTTCCAATTAAAACCAATAGATTCGGCTGTGAAATTAATACTTAATCATGAATATTTGTCCCCAACCGACCTAGTGGATAAGGACGATACTTTTGTGGGATTTAATAATGGATGGCCAGCCATTCTTAGTAACTTGAAAACCTTGCTCGAAACTGGCAACACTTTACCGTCAATTGCAATAAACCAATTACAGGGGAGTTGATTTAGTATGAACAATCTTACAAAATTCAAAATATTAACGCCAGCTAGTGAAGTCTTTGAAGCATTCATAGACCCTTCGAAAATCGGGAACTTTTGGTTTTCATCCAGTTCTGAAAGATGGGAACAAGGAAAGACGATTACATTGAAATACGACGAATACAATGCAGTGGTGGATATAAAAGTAACTGAAATCGAAGTAAATGAGAAAATTATGTTCATATGGGGGTCATCTGAGGAAGAACATGTTGTAACAATTTCGATGAAAGAACTAGATGATAAGAGTACCATTGTAGAAGTGAAAGAAGAAGGGTTTAAAGAAAACGATGATGAGTTATTAAATATATTGGTAGACAATAAAGAAGGCTGGGTTTATATGTTGACCTGTTTAAAAGGTTATTTGGAATTTGGTATAACTACTCTGAGAGCAGGGATAGTGAAGTAACTTCATATTAATATTGGTTCCAGATTCTAATATAATTCCGATTTCCATGAGAACCTGGAACCAAACACTTTGTACCTACCACTTTCTAAAAGAGTTACATGTGAAAGTTGTTTGTACCTTCATATAATTATAGAGTAGACGAGCGTGTCTTCCTTTTTGTGTATATCTATTTATTTTGGGACGTAGTTGGCGGAGAAATTCACGATCACATTCACATAGATTTCTGCCTCTACTATAGCACTCGTCATGTGCTTTGCAGGCTGCATCTACATCATTTATAGGAGCACCAGGTCCACTACAACCAGGCCCGCACCAGTTATATCCTGGGAATATACAAAAGCGATTCCTACCATTTCGTCTCTGTTGCAAATTAAAAACCTCCCTTCCATCTATTAAAAGTTTCTATTATAAGTTATTCAGTAGTCCGAGATAATGTATAAACAGTTACCTATGAGTTTCTAATAAAGATTTCAAAGCAACTAATATAGTTTAGAAAAAAAGTTGAAGCTTCACAAAACTTAAAAATAGAAAAAGTAGTTGAACCGACCAAGACATTGGTTCCTCCAACTACTTCTTTTTGCATTAAACAAAAACAGAGGGATTTTGTAAAACGAGCACGAATAATAATAGAAGATGTGAATGTTGGAAAAGGGAGGGTGAGAAGGTGGAACCGTTGTTCGAGATGTTTTCAATGACACATTTCAGTACAATATTGGTGCTAGTCTGTTTAATCTTTTTGCTATATATGACACGAAAGAAATGGTCGATACAAATGGAGAAAATGCTGCTCATTGAACGCCTTTTTGCCCTGTCCTTATTATTGATGGAAGTCCTTTATCACGTTTGGCTTTTTCAAACTGATAGGTGGAATTGGGGCAATTCTCTACCACTAGAATTATGCAGTATTAGTTTAGTAATGACGATTGTCCTTTTGTATACGGGGAATAAGCATGTATATGATTTTGTCTTTTATGCAGGCATTGGAGGAGCCCTTCAAGCAGTAGCAACGCCAGTTTTAGATCTCAGCTTTCCTCATTTCAGGTACTTCCATTTTTTTTATACGCATTTCGGAATAATAATGACGGCCCTTTATTTTACGTGGATGAAAGGGTACCGTCCCACCTTTAAAGGAATCATTAAAACAATGGTTGCATTGAATGTACTGCTTCCGATTATTTATGGAGTAAATATTTTTTTTCAAGGGAATTATATGTTTTTACGTTCAAAACCGATAAATGGCAGTCTTCTTGATTTTTTAGGTCCATATCCATGGTACGTCCTATCTCTAGAAATCGTCGCATTCTTCATTTTCGTTTGTTTGTGGCTTCTTTTTAGAAAAAGGTAACGTTAGTATCTGGAATAGTTCTGTGCACGTTTGGATTTATCTGATACATAAAATAAGTTATAACCATAAGAACTGATATATTTATAAGAAGATTTAAATAAAGGGGAAAGTATAAATGAGAATTGAAAAGTTGAAACAGGATAGAGTTAATGAATTTCTTTCGTACTGCAAGAAGCATAAAATGGAACTGGATGATTCATTCTTGTATGAGGAAGATTTACAAAATTTTGAGCCGAATGATGAAAATCCTACTCATATTCTTACTAATCAGCAAGGAATTATTGTAGGAGCAGTATCGCTCATGATAGATGATTATAGTAAACGAGGAAAAAAGGCGCGTTTTAGAATATTCCATTCAGAAATGGATAATATCGAGTGCTATACAAGGATGATGGAAGCAATTTTAAAACATACAGAAGGACTTGAAAAAGTTTACTTGTTTGTTCCGTTTACAAATATAAAATTAGTAGAATTCATGGAAGGGTTAAAGTTCGAGGTGGAGAGATACTCCTTCGTGCTTGTCAGAGAGGAATTGGAGGTTCCTGCGTTCCGTTTACCGCCGGGCTATGATATTAGGCCTTTCCATTCGGGAAGCGATGAAGAAACTTGGTGCGAAGTAAGAAACGCTGGCTTTGCAAAACTTCAAGGAAGTGAAACGCCAATCACACCCGAAATGGTGCAAAAGATGATGACAAGTGAGGATCACATAGAAGGTGGTTCAATGATCTTGTATCATCAAAATCGTGCTGTGGGAGTCATAAGAGGTAGCGACGATGAGTACGAGAATTCACCAATCATGAATATAGGTCCAATTGCAATATTACCTGAATACCAAGGTCAAGGATTAGGAAGAAGTTTACTTAGAGCTTCCTTACAGTTTGCTAAGGAAAAATCTTATTCAAAGACGATACTTTGTGTAAACGCTGATAATGAGCGTGCAAAAGCGTTATATATACAAGAAGGATTTGAACAGGTTGAGGCGGTCACCTGTTATAAATATGAATTAAGTGAAGAATAGATTGCTAGCATCTACCTTTCATAAAGGCTGAGGTTATCATTATTACTCCATAAATGACTTTTCACTTGAAAGCTAAGGGAATAAGTATGAATCAGAGACCTATCTCTGGTTCTTTTTTTGTGTAAACTAGTATAATAGGTTTATTAGTCTGAAAAGTTAATCTATATAATAAGGAGGTGTTTCAAATGGCAATCGAATTAGTACGAGATTATTTTGCAAAGTTTGATATGGAAGGTAAGATTCAAGAATTTGAAGAATCAAGTGCAACTGTGGAACTTGCTGCACAAGCACTAAACGTGGAGCCGGCTCGCATTGCGAAAACGTTGTCCTTTAAAAAAGAAGATAGTTGCATTTTAGTTGTAGCTGCAGGCGATACAAAAATTGATAATGCAAAGTTTAAAAGCATATTCGGAGTGAAAGCAAAAATGCTCTCTCCAGATGAGGTACTGAATCAAGTAGGACATGCAGTCGGTGGTGTGTGCCCTTTTGGCATCCCACAAGATGTATTAGTGTACCTAGATGAATCATTGAAACGATTTGATACTATTTTTCCAGCATGTGGGAGCAGTAATAGTGCTATTGAACTCACTTGCGAAGAACTGTATACATATGCAAATGGCCAGCAATGGGTGGATGTTTGTAAAGGGAAGGATTGAGAATAATATGGATATCACATTTAAAACACCAGAAGGAAGATTTAACTATCGTGTAGCGGGATTACTTATTCATGAAGACAAGCTACTTATTATGCAAGACGAAAACCAACCATACTATTATGTTCCGGGAGGTCGAGTCATGCTGCATGAAAAAAGCGAAGATGCGATAAAACGCGAAATCAGAGAAGAGCTTTCAATAGATGTAAATGTTAAACGCATGCTGTGGGCGAATGAAAACTTTTTTGTGGAAGATACCTTGAAAGAAAAATTCCATGAAATATGCTTCTTCTATTTATTAGAATTAAAAGACGAAGAAATCGTCGTAGATCATGGCGAAGAATTTGTTGTAAATGAAAATGGAAAAATACACACCTATTACTGGAAACGCTTAGAAGAATTAAAGGATATTAATGTATATCCTCCATTTTTGAAAGAAAAAATAAAAGAGTTACCTTTGCATGTGGAGCATATTATAGAAACATAAAAAGTAAATCTCGAATCCAGGTAACTGTGATTCGGGATTTATTTTTCTATCTAATAAAGTAATTTAATTTCATAAATAATTGGAAATATGAAATTGATTAAAGTAGAATTTTAAAAATGAATATTCAGAATTTTGATTGACGAAGAATTAAAAAAATAATACTATTATGTAACACGATATATCGTATTACATAATGAATGGAGGCTTTGCTATGGCATATACTGGTGCTCCTATGACCGAAGCAATGTACTATGTATTATTAGCGCTTGTGAATCCAAATCATGGGTATAGTCTTATGAATACAATAACGGAGATTTCTCGTGGGAGAGTAGAGATGGGACCAGGTACACTTTATGGTGTTCTTTCTCGTATTCAAAAAGAAGGACTTATTACTCTATCAGAGGATGATGGTAGAAGAAAAACTTATACAATTACAGCGGATGGAAAAGAAGCTCTCCGTAATGAATATAACCGATTGGTAGCGTTAGTTGATGATGGAATATTTCTGAAAGAAGGTGATGAGAATGGAAAAGGTAATTCTAAAACTGAAACCAAGTAATTATTGGCGTATTGGTGAGCATGAGAGTTGGTTTTCAGATATGGCAAGTGAAGGGTTGCATCTTAGGAAGCTTGGCTGGTTGTTTGTACATTTTCTTAAAGAGGAGCCTCGAAAAACGAGATACAGGATAGATGCATTGCAAAACAAAACAATTACATCGGAGCAACAGGAATTGTATGCGGACAGTGGATGGTCTTATGTTACTAGCTACGGAATGTTTTCTGTGTTTTCATCCCCTGTTGAGTTGAATGCCCCTGAACTACATACAGATCCTGAGGAACAGTCCTATACGTTGAAGGCTCTTGATAAAAAGGTTGCTAGTAGTGCTTTATTGGTAGCAATCATTACTTTACTATTTATAGGCTTAATCTACTTTGCATTATTTGCTAACTCCACCCCTACCCTCGCCCTGATAGAGGGGAAAACCATTCCACCTATGACTTTATTTATAATTATTTATTCCGCATATTATGCTATACAGGCTACAATTGCAGTACGTTCATTGAGAAAAAAACTAAAAGAAGGTAAGCCAATTAATCACTATGCACCATGGAGAAAGATGCGTAATGTGGATTTAATGATATCAAATGTCCTTATTGTTTTTGCACTAGTTATTGCAATTCTTCCTTTTGTGCAAATTGCAAAGGTTGGAATTAAAGAAATGCCAATAGAAAATACTGATTTACCTATTATAAGACTTGCAGATGTGGAGCAGAATGCTGAAATGGTTCGATATAAAACCCACATGCAAGATCCTATTGATAGAGCTAACAGATATCTGCGTGAATGGAGTATATTGGCTCCAATTCAATATGAGGCAGATGAGCGTGGTCTCATTTCTGGACAAGAATGGAGAGATGGTAGCGGATTATATTCTCCAAGTATTCATAATCGGGTTTATAAACTCACTTTTTCTACCATGAGTGAAGATTTAATAGACGATTTGATAAAAAGATATAGTAGTTGGGATAAAGAGAAAGAATATGTACAGATGGAACATAGTAGTTTTGATCTTTTGATTGTTCACGAGGGTGAAGAAATAAAAGAAGTATTTGCAGCGAAAGGGAAAGGTGTTATCTATGTTAGATATTACGGCTATGCAGACATAGATGGACTTATTACAAACACTGCTCAGCAGATAAGTTTAATTGCTGATTAATCCTGTTGTTTGCATTTATCAAGAATAGACGGCAAGATGCCTAACTAACACAGTAACCCCCAAATTCAACTATGCATTTCGGGGGTTACTTATTCTACTAATAAGTCGTTATTTTTAAAAATTGCTGTAGAGTGTAAATCCATCGCTGCCACCATGTATGGCTATTTTGAAACTCTTCTAAATCTACTGTATACAAAGCGTCTTCATTGTTCCAAATACGCTCGAAATAGTCTTCCATTTCCGTAACAAGTTTACTATCATTTGGAGCAATTACTCGTAAATTGTTTTCTAAATTATAATCATCGAGTGTACGCTCGGTATAGTTTGCAGAACCACTTGAAATCACTGTGTGCTTGTCTGTTTGAATCCAAATGGCTTTCGTATGATATTGACCGATAACCGTGTTATACCAACGTACTTTCAACTTTCCATCTGTATCCACCACCATTTCTTGGGCAACTGGACGATTTGGTAAACCTGATTTTTCATGCCCAAAAGAGTTTTTATTTGGATCAAGGATAAGGTTTACATCAACACCACGATTTGCAGCGTCGATCAGTGCATTTACAATATCTCGCTTTGCCAAGAAGAACATTCCAAGCCAAATTTTATCTCCATTTCTCGTCTCGACCAAATCAGCCAGTAACGCGTCCAGTATCTTTTTCTCTGTTAAATACTGTATTTTATATTTTCCTTCAATATCCTCCAGGTTCACACGAGGGAGTTTAGGTCCTCCTGAAAACAAAGAAACAGCTTCTTCCGCTTCTAAAATGTCATTAATAATTGGCCCAGTTACTTTGAGAGCTATATTACCGTGAAATCCACTCGCGTCATGAGGGTTGGAGGATGTTATGATAGCTTCTTTCTCAGTTATTACTGCTTTACGATGATTTGCCTTTACATTTAGAAGTGACGTATAAGAAGCAATGGTCATCTTTGGTGCATCACTCGCCATTGCATTTGCAATCCATCCATTTCCATTAAAATCCCACCATTGTAAAAGGGTTCGATAAATACCAGAATAAATAGGAGTTGAGTCACGCAGTGAATCTAAATCGGTATATATAATTTCTACACCAGCTGTTCGCAATTTTTTTAACCATCTACTTTCATAGGAGCCATACCCACGATTTATTGGGTCTGTAATAAATACGACAGGCATATTTGGATTATCTTTCTTTTTATTTGCCAATGTAGTTGATAAAGTGTCTGCAATGTTTGGAAAATCCATATCGCCATCGTAGTATCCATCAAACAAGAAAAAATCGACAACAACAAACTGATTAGCCTGTTCAATTGTTTTATATACTTCTTCAAATATATTATTTTCATGTACTGTGTTGGTGCCTTGTTGATCTTGTGCATAGGATAAATCACTGATAAATTTAACTTTATCAGTTAAATGTAATTTTCCTGCATATGAAACACCAGTTGGAAGAGGCTTAAGTGTATTCCACAAAATAACGACAAAATAAACTAAAGCGTATACTCCGATTGAACCCATAATTATCTTCTTTCGGCTACTCCACTGCTTGCTTTGCTTTCTAGCCATGTTTATTATCCCCCAATAAAAACGAGTTTTTATAGTAGTATTCCCTAGGAGTATACAATGCAAACCAACACAGTTGGAGGGCAAAAAATATTAAAATTTGATAAACTAGTTAAGTGAGATGATAAAAGAATATTCGGAGGATTATAATAATGAAATTAGTAGATATAGCAAAGGAAAACTGGTTAACTACAGTTTTTTTAACGACCAATCAAAATGGGCGTGCCACGATTACAGAGAGGTTTGTTGCGTCCAATGCATTATCGATTGTACAGTCGATGTTTGAAACGGGTTGGATTATTAAAGGAATTCAAGTAAATGATCAGTTAGTAGGTTTTACGATGTATGGATACTCTGAGGATAACTCGCAATATGAAATATGCCGATTTATGATAGATGCAGTCTATCAAGGAAGAGGTTATGGGAAAGCTGCTATCCCACTCATCATGGATGAATTGAAAAAGATGGATAACTGTAATGCGATTTATTTATCAACGGAGCCAGAAAATGATAAAGCGAGAAAACTATATGAGAGTTTTGGTTTTCAGGAGACTGGTAATATAGTTGAGGGTGAAGTGGAATATTATTTGATGATAAAAAAGTAAACATTCTCTAACTGAATAATTATTAATGGAACGGACTCCTAATCTTACAGTGGAGTCCGTTTTATTGGATGTATTCAACATTTCAATCTCTTTGTTTTCTCTAAAATAGGTGGCTTTGATCTAGAAAAGGGAAACATGCGCTCAATAAATAGTGAACCAATGTAGTGAAAACGAAGTAAAAAAAGTCATTTTCATCACCCAAAATAGAAGTAACGGGGCTAAATAAGCACATAAATTGAAGCAGGTGTAGAAAAACGAGTCTTTTTCTACACCTGTTTTTTGTAGGCAATTGATTGTAGTGGAAGACGGCGACTCCAGCGGGAATAGCAGATGTTTTCTGCACCGAAAGCGAAGCGGCAGGTGCATGAGCTGAAGGCCCCGCAGGAGCGAACAAAGGAACGAAGGCTAAGAACGCCACCTCGTGTGGCAACGCCTTCGTGACCAACTTCGTGTTGGCCTGAGGAGACTGAAGCCATGCCCGCGGAAAGCGTCCGTCTGGAACGGAATTAATACATCGGAAAAGAGACCATCTCTCTGTCACTATATGACTTTAGGGACAGCCCCGTTACTTTTTTTTATCGTACTTTTGAGGATACTACTAAAAATCGGACAGGTTGATCCGTTAAGTTATACCAATAGTGTATTTTATTCGCATCGAACATGATGGATTGTTGTTCCACTAAAATTTCTTTTTTCTCATCTACAACTACAGTTAATGTTCCTTCAATGACAAATAGAAATTCATGTCCAGCATGTGAAAAAGCGTTTCCTTCATTTTCCCCTGGTTGTAGTGTAACTAGAATAGGTAAGTAAGACGCATCTCGATTTCCATTAGATAAGTCTTGGTAATAGAACTGTTGTCTTCTCTCTTCTAAGTTATCTGACTGCGAATTCTCGGGAAAGAATACCGTAGGATTTACTTTTAATGCATCTGCTATTTTCTTTAAAGATTCTAATGTGACACTAGATTTACCACGCTCAACTTGAGAGAGGAAACTAATAGAGACATCCGTTTGTTCTGCTAACTCTTTTAAGGTCAGTTTACGTTCTTTTCTTAATGTTTTTAGGATGTTACCAATCGAATTAGAAGACATATATAATTCTCCTTATTATTTATTCTATTAGTTAATCATACAGTACTTGAAAGAAAACACTCAAACTTAATATTTTTTACATAGGATTGACAGAAAATTTAAAACTATTTACAATAAATATGGGAGATAATTAAAGTGTCACTTCAATTTTGAAAAAGGGGAGATGTAAAAATGGATTCAAAACAAATGAGAAAAGTTTGGATTGCCAGTTTAGTAGGAAGTTCCATTGAGTGGTTTGATTATTTCTTATATGGAACGGTTGCTGCTCTTGTATTCAATCAATTGTTCTTTGTGACGGAAGATCCGTCCGTAGGTTTATTACTTGCTTATGCATCATTTGCTTTAGCATTCTTTATCCGCCCATTTGGTGGAATTATTTTTAGTCATATTGGAGATCGAATTGGACGTAAAAAAACACTTGTAATCACGTTAAGTTTAATGGGAGTTGCAACCTTTGGTATGGGGTTACTTCCAACTTATCAGGCCATTGGTGTGTGGGCACCTATTCTTTTAATTACTCTTCGCTTAGTTCAAGGATTGGGTATTGGAGGAGAATGGGGTGGTGCGCTTCTATTAGCGGTTGAATATGCACCGAAAGAAAAACGTGGTTTATATGGAGCTATTCCTCAAATGGGTGTTACAATCGGGATGGTTTTAGGAACCGTTGCACTATCACTTATGACGTTATTACCAGAAGGGTCATTTATGACTTGGGGATGGCGTATTCCGTTTATCTTCAGTGCATTGTTAGTTGTTTTTGGTTTATGGATTCGAAAAGGTATTGCAGAAACACCTTCTTTTAAAAAGGTACAAGAGTCAGGAGAAATTCCTAAACTGCCAATCGTAGATACATTAAAATATCATTGGCGTGAAGTGATTATCGCAGTAGGTGCAAAAGTAGTAGAAACCGCACCATTCTATATTTTCGGTACATTTGTCGTTTCTTATGCGACAACAAACTTAGGTTTCTCTCGTACAACAATTTTAAATACAGTAATGGTAGCTACAATTGTTACAACTATACTCATTCCAATTATGGGAAGCTTATCGGATAAGATTGGTCGTAAAAAGGTGTATGTAGCTGGGACAATTGGTATGATCGTTTTTGCTTTTCCATACTTCTGGATGTTGCAACAACAATCCGTAGTATTATTAGTAATCGCAACTGTAATTGGATTAGGTATTATTTGGGCTCCAATCACAGCAGTACTTGGGACAATGTTCTCCGAAATCTTTGATGCAAAGGTACGATATACAGGGATTACACTAGGCTATCAAATTGGAGCTGCCTTAGCTGGAGGAACTGCTCCGTTAGTTGCAGCGAGCCTAATGCTGAAATTTAACGGTTCATATGTTCCAGTTGCCTTCTACATTATCTTCACGGCGGTTATTTCACTACTTGCAATTTGGGCAGTAAAAGATCGCAGTCAAGAGAATTTAGATGATGTTGTAAAAGTGGAAACAGCCGATGCAAAATCGAACACTAAAAATACTAAAGGGCTATCTCAAGCTTAATAGCTGCAAGTAAAATTGCTCGTCTTTCGTAAGAATAGGAAAGACGAGCTTTTCTAAAAAACGGAGGTATAGCATGTTAGTTATAAATGAACAAGAAATTATACGTTCATATGGAATGAAGGAAGCAATACAAGACATAACAGATGTATTAAAAGCAAAAGAAGCGGAGAAGATTGCCAACCCACATCGGACAGTGATAGAATTTCCACAACATGAAGCTTCCGCACTATATATGCCAAGTGCCGATTTAGTCGATGAAGTAACAGCGGTTAAAGTTGTTACCATTTTCCCTAACAATCCATCTAACGGAAAACCTACTACACAAGGAGTAGTTTTACTATCGGATGCTCAAAATGGCGAACATCTTGCCATGTTAAATGCTTCTTATTTAACAAGACTTCGTACAGGAGCATTAAGTGGAATCGCAACAGATTATTTAGCGAAAAAAGATGCAAAGGTTGTTACCGTGATTGGAACAGGAGCAATGGCTTTTGAACAAGTGCTTGCTGTTCTTGCAGTTCGTAACATTGAACGTATTTTATTAGTTAATCGGACAGCTGCAAAGGCGAAAAATTTTGGGGAAAAACTAAAAGATTTTGGTGTAGAAATTCCTTATGAAGTATTAGAAGACGTATCTTCAGCTGTTCGTCAGGCAGATATCATTTGTTGTGCCACACGTTCGAACGAACCAGTTTTTAATGGAGAAGATTTACAACCAGGTACTCATATAAATGGAGTAGGATCATATTTACCTCATATGCTGGAAGTCGATTTAGTGACTATTACACGTGCATCTAAAATTGTCGTAGATGACTTTGCTGGTGTGAAGGACGAAGCAGGAGAACTAATGCATGCAGAAAAAATCGGAAAGTGGTCTTTCGAGGATGTACATGGGGAAATTGGGAAGCTTGTAATCGGAGAAATAAAAGCCCGTGAGAATGCAGAAGAAATTACATTTTTCAAATCAGTGGGTGCTGCTTATTTTGATTTAGCTGTAGCAAAAGGTGTCTATGTGAAAGCAAAGGAACAAGGTATAGGAACAGAAATAGATGTGTAAGGTAATCATATAATAAATAAAGGACCGACTTCTACTAAAAAAGTCGGTATTTTTATTGTTGGCGCTGTTAATTAGAAAATACCTCTCAGTAGTACTTGAATCTATTGGGAAGGTATTTTTCTTTTTTTTATGGGATAACTAGTATAAGCTTCTCCTTCTTGAGAGGATTTATTTTTTCATTTGATTGACAAGGAATTTTATACATGATAAAATTATCTCGAATTAAAGATAATTAAATTAAGAATAAAATATAAATTATGTTGGAGGAATATAAGATGAACCATTTAAAAGGTATTCACCATGTAACAGCAATAACTAGTAGTGCAGAAGAGAATTATAAGTTTTTTACGTATGTGTTAGGTATGCGTTTAGTTAAGAAAACAGTAAACCAAGATGACATTCAAACGTATCACTTATTTTTTGCGGATGATGTTGGAGGAGCGGGGACAGATATGACATTCTTTGATTTCCCTGGAATTCCAAAAGGTACACATGGAACAAACGAAATTTATAGAACTGGTTTCCGTGTCCCAACTGATGAAGCGTTACAATACTGGGTAAAACGCTTTGATCGCTTAGAAGTGAAGCATACAGGAATCCAAGATCAATTTGGTACGAAAGTACTTTCTTTTGTTGATTTTGATGACCAACAATATCAATTAGTTTCAGATGAGAATAACAAAGGTGTTGCAGCAGGAATACCATGGCAAAAAGGACCAATTCCTTTAGAGTATGCTATTACAGGACTAGGGCCAATCCATATTCGAATTGCTCAATTTGATTATATGAAAGAAATATTGGAAAAGGTTTTATTATTTAAAGAAATTGCACAAGATGGATTATTCCATTTGTTTGAAGTGGGAGAAGGCGGAAATGGTGCTCAAGTAATTGTAGAGAAAAACGTTATTCTTCCTCCAGGCCAACAAGGGTTTGGAACAGTTCACCATGCAGCATTCCGAGTAGAGGACCGCTCTGTATTAGATGAATGGACAACGCGTATGGAAAGCTTTGGCTTCCAAACTTCAGGTTTTGTAGATCGCTTTTTCTTCCAGTCGTTGTATGCAAGAGTTGCAAACGGTATTTTATTCGAGTTTGCAACGGATGGACCAGGATTCATGGGAGACGAGCCATACGAAACACTTGGAGAGAAACTATCACTACCTCCATTCTTAGAGCCTAAGCGTGAGCAAATTGAAGGACTTGTTCGTCCGATTGATACAGTTAGAAGCACAATAGACTTTGTGAAAGAATAAAAACTTTATTACTGAGTCCTTTCCTCTTAGGGAAAGGGCTCGTTTTTTGTTTAAATGTATCTAATTGGTATATAAGTAAAAAGTTCCATAACTGAAAAAAATATAGTATTTAATTACCACTCAAATGTTAAAGATAATAAAAATTTAGTCGATAATATTTTGTGTAGTAAAAAATGCATATATATAATTTCTGTAATGTACTGGTAATAGTTAAAATCGAGGAGGATTAGCAAGTGAAAATTCGTACAAAATTATTCATTATTTCATTATGTCTACTATTAATTCCAAGTTTAATAATAGGGGTAAGCAGTTACATGTCTGCTAAAAACAATTTTGATGAATTAGGAGAAAAAACACTTAAAAATGCTGTGGAGATGGCACTGTTGTTAATAGACTCAAAGAATAAGTCTGTTGAAAACGGGGAGATGACTTTAGAGGAAGCGCAAGAGCAAGTAAAGCAATACTTACTTGGTGAATTACAAAGTGATGGAAAACGTACATTAACGTCTAAAGTGGATTTGGGCGAAAATGGATATTTTAGCATCTATGGTAAGGATGGGGAACAAATAGCTCATCCATCCTCAGAAGGGGAAAATGGATGGGAAGATAAAGATGTTGATGGGAAATATGTCTTACAAGATATTATAAAAACTGCGGAAGCAGGCGGTGGTTTTTCGTATTATAAATGGGATTTACCAAATCAGCCTGGCACTGAAGCGACAAAAATTACTTATAATAAAATAGATCCAAACTGGGGATGGGTTGTAAGTGCAGGAACTTACATGGAATCCTTTAACAAAGGAACTAATTCTATCCTAATAACAATCGCAATAACATTAGCAGTAGGTACATTGATAGGTATAGTTGTTATTATCTTGTTTTCTAGACATATAGGTAATCCAATTCAACTAATTGCACAAAATCTGAAAAAGATTGCAAATCAAGACTTATCTATTCAGAACATCAAGATTAAAAATAAAGATGAGTTGGGTGATCTTGCAAATGGGCTAAATTCAATGACTACCAATTTAAAAGAGGTTCTAAATTTGGTTTCAAGTTCGGCTGAGCAAGTAGCTGCAACTTCTGAGCAGTTAACTGCGAGTAGTGAGGAAACTAGTAAAGCTTCAGAAGAAATTACGGATTCTATTCAACAAATTTCATCTGGTCAAGAAAGTCAATTGTATGGAGTGCAGGAAGCAAAAAATTCTGTTTCCCAAATTTCTGCAAGCATTACGGAAATTACTGCGAATATTAAAGAATTGAATGAGCTTTCCGTTGCAACATCGAAAGTTTCTCTTGCGGGAAATGAAGTAATTGCACAAACGGTGGAACAAATGAACCAAATCAATAACCAAAGTACTCTAACTACAGAATCGATGCTAATATTAGAACGTAAATCGAACGAGATTGGTGAAATCATTAATGTAATTACAGGAATAGCAGAGCAAACAAACCTACTTGCTTTAAACGCAGCAATTGAAGCTGCACGCGCAGGCGAGCATGGAAAAGGATTTGCAGTAGTAGCGGATGAGGTACGAAAATTAGCGGAGGAATCAGGTAATGCTGCTAAAAACATTTCTACTTTAATTGGTGAAATTCAAATGAATACAAAAGATACTGTTCATACTGTGAATGAAGGGAAAATTGTCATCGAGACTGGTATGAATTATGTTACAAATGCTGGGGAAACATTTGAGACAATTGCAGCTGATGTAAACTTGATAAACAATAAACTATCATTTATTACATCAGAAATCCAAGAAATTAGTAGTAATACAGAAGTTCTTGTTAATGAAGTAGAAAAGACAAAAGACGTTACAGAAGAGTCAACTAGCTATACACAAAATGTAGTAGCAGCGGCAGAAGAACAATATGCTTCCATGATTGAAATGACGTCTGCTTCTCGTGCATTAGCAGAAATGTCCGAAAAACTTCAAGATATTGTTTCCGATTTCAAATTAAATTAAGTATCATCCTAACAAAAAAGTACCAACTTCGGATAATTAGAAGTTGGTACTTTTTCTACGATTAGATTAATGATTTAAAGTTTAATCGTTTATTTAAAGCACTCATAAGAGGAATGCCGACTGCTAATACAACGAATTCACCAACTGCTACCGTTAACCATGTGTAGAAGAAAGGTAAATCAAACGCTAAGTTTAATTCGAATGCAATGATAAACGTCATAAACGTAAACACTATCGTATTAAATACCATTTGCTTAACTTGCCCTTTAATGAATTTCGCTGCAAATATGGTAATTAATAACGAAATAACAGTATGTGCTACCCCAAAAATAAGGTCATAAGCAGCCATTGGGGAAAACATATTAGTTATAATCACACCGAGTACAATCCCAAAAAAGAATTTCTTATTGAATACCACAAGGTGATTAAACATTTCGGCTATACGAAATTGTACTGCACCAAATGCAAATGGCGCAATTAATAAGGAAACTGCAACATATAAAGCAGCAATAATCCCGCTTGTTGCAATAGTTTTGATTTTCATTATTCATTTCTCCTTAGTTTTTTTACGTGGGAGGTTCTCGAACCACGCTATATTCACAATTGATAATTCTATGACAGGGACGAGAAACTGTCAAGGGAATTAGAAATCTACTAGCAAATAACTATGTTAAAATAAGAGCGGTAACCAAAAAGGAAGGTTTTAAATGAAGTATATATTATCCTCCATCATTACAATGATGATTTTTATGACATTCGGTTGCGCGATAGAAACGCAAACAGAAAACCAAGAGTCGAAAGTGGAGACATCTTCAACTAAAGTAAATGTTGGGAAAGAAATGAGTGTCCATTTTATTGACGTTGGACAAGGAGATTCTATACTTATTCAATCTCCGGAAGGCAAAAACATGCTCATCGATGGTGGGAAGAAGGACGCTGGTAAGCAGGTCGTTTCCTATTTACAAAGTCAAGGAGTAGACGAACTAGATTACGTTATTGCTACTCACCCGGATTCCGATCATATTGGTGGATTACTTGATGTGTTGAACTCCATTTCTGTTAAAAACTTTGTGGATTCAGGAAGAGTACATACTTCACAGACATATGAGGAAATGCTAGAGCTAATAGGTGATAAGAAAGTTCCTTTTATAGTGCCAGTGAAAGGGGATACGATTCCTTTAGATTCTACTATGGAGATCAACGTGTTGAATGCTGGGGAGAATTCCAATGACAATAATGAAGCTTCAATCGTCTTGAAAGTGCAATATGGAAAGATCTCATTTCTTTTAACGGGAGACGCGGATATTGGAGTAGAAAATAGTATGCTAAATCAGTATTACTTGGAATCTACTTTTTTGAAAGCCGGTCATCATGGCTCAGATACCAGTACTTCGGAAGCTTTTATTCGTGCTGT
Organism: Psychrobacillus sp. FSL H8-0483; assembly: GCF_038637725.1. Lineage (NCBI taxonomy): Bacteria > Bacillati > Bacillota > Bacilli > Caryophanales > Bacillaceae > Psychrobacillus > Psychrobacillus sp. FSL H8-0483. Next base: position 3,433,369 of record NZ_CP152052.1, on the reverse strand, counting down.
TAAACCTAAAGTTACAATCTTGAGTTATGGTAAAGATAACTCCTATGGTCATCCACAGAAAGAAGTGGTAAATCGAATAAAAAATATAAAGTCCCAGGTCTATGCGACGGCAGAGGTAGGAAATATTATAGTTAAAACTAATGGCGTAGATTATACTATTTCCACGCAAAATAGTCCTGATGAACAAATAGAAAAGACAGCTGTAACCATCACACCAGTAGTGATTTCAAGTAAAGACGTACAGGAAGAAATCGTAGGTATAACAAATGCAGGAAACAAAGCGGTGAATTTAAAAGACTGGAAACTTGTTTCAATCGAAGGTAATCAAGTATATACATTTCCAAATATCAATTTAAGTGCTGGTAAAACAATTTTTATCACGAGTGGTCAGCATGCAAAAGAGGGACAAGGTTATATTAAATGGAACAAAGGACAAATGTGGAGAAATGATGGAGACCCAGCGAGATTAGTAAACGAGAAAGGTGAGATCGTTAGTGAAGTGGAATAAATACACACTAGATCGATTTGAAGGTGACTCAGCAGTATTCCTAAAATATCCAAATGAAACAGAAAACCTACTTATTCATTGCTCGAAGCTAACTGAAAACTTAAAAGAAGGGGACATCGTGCGCATCTCTGGATGGAATGATACATATAAAGTCGAGCTACTCGAAGATGAAACGATGGACCAAAAAGATAAAGTGCGACGATTGCTTGAACAATTGAAAAAAGATTAATGTAGAAAATAGATTCTCTATAAAAGTAAAAAGAAGTGATTCACATGATAGTGAATCACGTTTTTTGTTACAGGAGTATTTCTGGTGCCAGGCACCAGAAATACTCCTGTAACAATTGGTTAAAGGGATGTGTCACGTAGGAAGTTTTGGACGATGTGATGTTCTGGTGTGTATGTTTTGAGCGAATAGCCTTCTTTTTGTAACCACTCGATTATTTGTGGAAGAGCTTTTGTTGTTTGGCTTCGATCATGCAATAGGACGATGATGTCTCTGTCTCCTGATTTGTATGCTTTTTCTACTCCAACTTTCACGTTTTTGACGATCTGGTCAGCTTGTTTGTCGGTGTATTTCCAATCGTTTGAATCAACGTCCCAATCCCATAGTTTATAGCCATTTTTGATCAGCTCATTCTTCATAGCGGATGTAATATGTGGTATGCTTCCATATGGAGTTCGGACGAGTTTTGCATCATTACCAGTCATTTCTTTAACAAGTTTCGTTCCTTCATTTATCTCATTAATGAAGGATTTGGATGATAAGTAAATTTTATTTTTGTCATGTGTCATACTATGTGTACCAATGTAGTGTCCATCATTAACGACTGAATTGATTATAGATGAGTTGTTTTTCATATTATTTCCTAGAAAGAAGAAAGTTGCTAGGGTGTTATATTTTTTTAATGTGGAGTTGTTTATAGCAGTAAATTTATTTGGTCCGTCGTCAAACGTTAAGTAAATAGTTGCTTTTGATTGTCCTTCTGGTTCTGCCGGTTGTGCTGATGTTTGTTTAGCATTCAAGATCTTGTTTATATAAGTTTCGTATTCTTCATGAGACATATGCTCGTAGTCATCTCTGTAAATACGCTGTGTTTTCTGTTTCTGAAAGTATTCTACTTGGAAACCCATTTCACGTGCGATGTATTTAACACTAATAAAAAGTTTACCGTCCACTTTAACAATAGGGGACCAATTGAGTGGATTGTCGTCTTTAGACGTTATATTCGAGACTTCATCATAACTAATTACCATTCCACGTTTCCGAAGGTATGTGATTCCATTTTCTGTTTCAATAGGGATATATAAAAACTTGGAGATTTCTTCAAGCGGAACCTTCGTATCTCTATCTATGACTCTGACATCACTAAAATCTAGCAAACGATCATGGAGTCCAACATGATGAGCTACTGAAATTGTTGCTGCTTGACTAGTAGTTGTACTAATAATAGACATAAATAAAGCAGAGCATATGATGATAAACAATTTTCTAATGACAATAACCACCCGTCTATTATTTTAAACTTCTCATCATAGAAACATATGAATTTTGTAATCCTAGTATGCTTTTATTAAAATAGGCAGTATGAACGTCATTCATATTGTAGAACTTATCATAGGACTCTAAATTGCATGTGAAACCAAAAAAACGTGAATGTTTTAACTCCTAAAGAGGTTACTTTATCTAATTAAAATTAAAGATAGTGGATATCTATAAGATAAGGCAAGGACCACCACGAAGACTCCTGTGGGAACAGCTTGAGCAGAAGACCCCGCAGGAACGAAGTGACGAGGAGGCTGAAGCCAAGCCCACGGAAAGCGAAGTGGTGGTCCTTGCCGAATTTAATATACAACTCTATGCACCAAAAATGAGTTTGTCTACAGTCTGACGTGAATGTTTTAACATTCACGTTTTTCACGTTTGTTTTGGTGCCAGGCACCTGTAATATGTATGTAAAGCTCCAAAGCAGTTATCTAAAATACTAAATAGTATAATGAATTTAAACGATATAGATTTATAGAACGATTGGAGGAGCAATTAGAATGAAACAACCAAAATCATTAGATACTATTCCTTTGTCGGTATTAGATTTATCTGCTGTAGCGGAAGGCTCGACTGTCCGTGATGCGTTTCAAAATAGTATGAGTCTCGCTCAACATGCAGAAAAGTTAGGATATAAACGATACTGGGTAGCCGAACATCATAATATGCCAGGTGTTGCAAGTTCAGCTACTTCTGTTTTAATTGGATATTTAGCGAGTGGAACGAGTACGATACGCATTGGAGCAGGAGGCGTGATGCTTCCAAACCATTCCCCTTTAGTAATCGCGGAACAGTTTGGTACATTGGAATCCATTTATCCAGGGAGAATTGATCTTGGGTTAGGAAGAGCGCCTGGAACAGATATGCTGACTGCTCGTGCTTTACGTAGAGATTTTAGTGCAGCGGATAATTTCCCAGAACTTGTGCAGGAATTGCAATCATATTTTGAGTCTATTGAAGAGAACTCTAGTCGACCAATTATTGCTGTACCAGGACAAGGATTAGAAGTACCAATTTGGTTACTTGGTTCAAGTAATTTTAGTGCGAAGCTAGCCGGTATGATGGGTTTACCATACTCCTTTGCAAGTCACTTTTCACCAGATTACTTAGAGGAAGCATTGCATCTCTATCGTTCATATTTCAAGCCATCTAAGCATTTACAGGAGCCTTATGTGATTGCAAGTTTGAATATAATTGCTGCAGAAACAGATGAAAAAGCTGAATTTCTTGCTACCTCGTTATTGCAACAGTTTTTAGGAATCATTCGAGGGAAGAGAGGAAAAATTCAACCTCCAGCAAATATGGGAGAACTCTGGACAGCGCAAGAAGAGATGATGGTAAACAAGTCTTTAAGAGCACGAATTGTAGGTTCTCCAGAAACTGTGAAATCCAAGCTAGAAGATTTCCTTGCTACTACACAAGTAAATGAAATAATGATTAACTCACCATTATATAACCATCAAGAAAGATTAAAATCATTTGAGTTAATATTTAAGGCGGCTAAACAATAGTGGAAACGGAACAACTTAAAATATTCGATAGAGAGAAAAATCCTATAGGTGTTGCTTCAAGAGAAGAAGTGCATAGATTGGGACATTGGCATGAAACGTTTCACTGTTGGTTTATTAGTAGTGAAGGGGGAAGAGATTTTGTTTATCTTCAGATGCGTAGTGATTCCAAAAAAGACTATCCTGGGTTGTTAGATATTACCGCTGCCGGTCATTTATTGGCTAAAGAAACTGTGCACGATGGTGTAAGAGAAATAGAAGAGGAGTTAGGGGTTAAAGTTGCTTTTCATGACCTATCCTCACTTGGTGTTATTGATTATTCTGTTTATAATGGAGAGCTTATTGATAAAGAGTTTGCACATGTTTTCTTATATGATTGTTCTCTACATTTCAATGATTTTAAACTTCAAGCAGAGGAAGTTTCAGGAATCGTCCGTACAGAATATAAACAATTTGCTTCGCTTTGGATAGGTGAAACGGATGAAATAGAAGTCGAAGGATTTTATGTAGATAATGTAGGGAATAAAAAGAATATGACTAGAATGGTGACAAAGAATCACTTTGTTCCGCACAAAAGCTCTTACTACGAAGCTATAATTCATGGAATACGTACGAATATGAAAAAAAACCAACTTCCGCTATAGAAAGTTGGTTTTTGTTCTATTCCAATATTTTTATCGTTACGTTTTTTCTTCCCCATTTGTAGGCCTCACTTGTAGAGGAGAAAAATACGTCGATTTTATTGCCTTTAATTGCTCCTCCCGTATCACCTGCAATTGCATAGCCATAACCTTCCACATACACTTTCGTTCCAAGTTTAATAACACTTGGGTCAACAGCAATTACTTTGAGATCTGGATTACTTTTTAAGTGAATACCGGTACTAGTGATACCAGAGCAGCCATTACAGTTTGCAGTAAATGCACTTGCAGATACAATAAATTCTTTTACCACTTTATCTTTTGAATCCGATCGAGAAGGATTTTTAGATTTCGCTTTCTTAGTAGAGGCAATCGTTAATTTTTGCTTTGGTTTAATCAGGTTACTATTTAGTTTGTTCCATGATTTTAAGTTATTGATTGATACATTATACGTTTTAGCAATTGAATACAATGTTTCCCCTTTTTGAACAGTGTGTATAGGACTTGCGGCCACACTTTCATTTACTCCACTGACCAATAGTACTATTGAAATGATGAGTGTTCCAAGAATTTTCTTCAAATACACTATCCCCTTGCTATTTAGTCTAATCATATAGTAGCAGTTTTTTATTACAGGAATATTACGACGATTTTCCAATAGCGTTACAAATAAAGATGGTAGATTCTAAATATATGTTTGAATAGATTAGAATATACTAAAGCCTTCCAATTTAATAATGTTGGAAGGCTTTCAGATTTAAAGTATTAAGTTAATCTTTCCATTCTAATAAATATATAATTTACATGGAATAAAGTATAGTTGATTTCCGCTATAGGCGGACGCTTTCCGCGGGGTGAGCGATAAGCCATCACCGCCGCTCACGCGTCGTTTGTGATGTCTTATCTGTCTCACTCATCCCGCTGGAGTCGCCGCCTGCCGCTTCAATCAACAAAGTGACAGTTTCCTTTAGAATTGTTCGTGCTTGTTCATGTAAATTGGAATTATGAAATTGATTCTATAATACCATCAAATACTTTTGTGGCAGGACCTGTCATATAAACACTATCATCTGTATATCGGATAATAAGGTCTCCACCTCGGAGTTTCACTACTATATCCGTGTCTTTATCACAATGCCCGTTTAGAACAGCTGCGACAACAGCTGCGCAGGCTCCTGTTCCACAAGCTAATGTCTCTCCACTGCCTCGTTCCCACACGCGCATGTGTAAAGTATTTCGATTCTCTATTTGAATAAACTCTGTATTCACACTCTCCGGAAACATTGGATGATGTTCAAATTTAGGGCCGGTAATAGGAAGGTTGATAGACTCTATGTCGTCACTGAATATGACACAATGTGGATTTCCCATTGATACAGTTGTTATAGAATATGAAGTATCCTCTATTAAAAGGGAATAATTAATAAGCACCTCTTGATCTTCTACAAGCACTGGAATTGTAGAAGGATCTAAAATAGGACTCCCCATGTCAACGGTAGCTGATACCATCTTCCCGTTTTCTACATGTAGTTCAATAATTTTAATGCCACTTAATGTATCAATTTCTAGCGTTTCCTTCGTAGCAATATTGTGATCATAGACATACTTTGCAACACAGCGAATGGCATTTCCGCACATTTTTCCTTCGCTACCGTCAATATTGAACATGCGCATTTTGGCATCAGCAACATCAGAAGGGCATATTAAAACAATACCGTCTCCACCAATGCCAAAATGACGATCTGAAATAACTCTGCTTAGTTGTTCGGGATGGTCAATGGGGTGTTCAAAGCAATTTATGTAAATATAATCATTACCACAACCATGCATTTTTGTGAAAGGTATACTCATTCTGTCTTTGCCCTCTTCCATTTATAGGTACAATATGTTCTATTATAAATATACGTAAGTAAAAGGGTCAATGGAAACAAATGTGAAACAAATAGAATATTTGAATTATAATGGAATGAAAAGGAGTGTTTGTTATGCTAATAAAACCAAAAATGCTTCAAGCTGGAGATAAAGTGGCTACGATTAGTTTGTCGTGGGGTGGGGCGGGCGAGCCGGATATAAAGTGGAGATATGAACAGGGTGTTGAAAGACTAGAAAAAGTGTTTCAATTAGAAGTTGTTTCTATGCCTAATAGCTTAAAGGGATCTGACTATCTATATGAAAATCCAAAGGCACGTGCAGAGGATTTAATGAATGCTTTTAAGGATCCGACGATAAAAGGAATCATTTCTAATATTGGGGGAAGTGATAGTATTCGACTTCTACCATATATTGATTTTGATGTCATTCGAGATAATCCAAAGGTCTTTATCGGGTATTCGGATTCTACTGTGACGCACTTATTTTGCCATAAAGCAGGGATATCATCATTTTATGGTCCTTCTGTGTTAATGGACTTTGCTGAAAATGTGGAGATGTATCCATATACGGTGGAAGCTTTGAAAAAAACTTTATTCTCCACTGAAGTAATTGGAGAAGTAGAACCAGCGCTTGAGTGGACGAGTGAACGTTTACTATGGGTTATTGAAAATAAAGACAAACAGAGACAAATGACTTCGAATAGGGGCTATGAGGTACTGCAAGGCTCTGGAGTAGTGCAAGGGAAATTAATCGGAGGATGTATTGAAGTGTTAGAATTTGCTAAAGGGACATCGCTTTGGCCAGAAAAATCTTATTGGAAAGATAGCATCTTATTCTTTGAAACATCGGAAGATATGCCGGAACCAACTTTTATTGAGTATTGGTTGCGGAATTACGGTTCCCAAGGAATTTTACAACAAGCAAAAGGAATTATTTTTGGTAAGCCTCAAAATGAGAAATATTATGAGGAATATAAAGAGTCTATTTTAAGAATTATGAAGGAGTTTGATTTAAACGAGTTACCGATTCTTTATAATTTGAACTTTGGACATACGGAACCGAAATTCGTTCTTCCTTATGGAGCGCTGGCAGAAATAAATTGTGATCATGTAACGTTTTCTATTTTAGATAGTGGAGTTGAGTAATAAATGTCTTCTTATATTGTTGTAGGTGGTGGGATTTTAGGTGCTTCCACTGCCTATCATCTTGCTAAGTATAATGTCAAAGTAACACTAATCGATCGTATGGATCGTGGACAGGCATCTGCAGCTGCTGCGGGAATTATATGCCCATGGATATCACAGCGAAGAAATAAAAAATGGTATGAACTTGTGAAAAATGGTGCGAAATATTACAAGGAACTTGTCGAAGAGCTTGGAGCTTTAGGGGAAACATCCACTGGTTACAAAAAAGTAGGAGCAATTGCGCTTCACACGGATGAGAAAAAGCTACTAAAAATGTTAGAGCGAGCTTTGGTAAAGCGAACGGATGCACCGGAGATAGGGGAATTAAAAATACTAACACCTGCTGAGACGAAAGAGCTTTTTCCACTTATATCAGAAGACTTTTCTTCCCTCTATGTAGAAGGAGCAGCACGAGTAGACGGTCGAGAAATGCGTGATGCTTTAATTCGAGGGGCAAAAAAGCTAGGAGCAGAAATAATTTACGGAAATGCGGAGTTTTCAAATGGTGTTTTATTAGTAGACGGAATCCCTTTAGAAGCGGAAGGGATTATCTTAACTGCTGGGGCTTGGGGGAACGAACTGCCTTCCAAACTAGGATTCCAAATGAACGTAAGTTCTCAGAAGGCTCAAATTATGCATTTTAAAATAGAAAATGATGCGACAGGGGATTGGCCAGTGGTTTTGCCACCGACAAATCAGTACTTGCTTACATTCGATCATGGAAAAGTAGTGGCGGGTTCTACGTATGAGGAGAATACTGAATTTAATACCGATGTAACAGAAGAAGGAGAAAAAGAGTTGCTTTATAGTGCGAAAAGTATTGCTAATTCTCTAAAAAATGTAAAAATAGAAGAAGTAAGAGTTGGGTTTCGACCATATACACCAGAATTTCTGCCAGTGATTGAAAAGCTATCTGGATTCGAGAATATTTATTTTGCCAATGGATTAGGTGCATCGGGGTTAACTGCTGGTCCTTTCGTAGGATCAGAACTTGCTCGGCTTGTGTTAGGGAAAGAGACTGTACTTGATTTGTCCGATTATGCATCAATTGAAACTATTTAGGGGGTAGGGGAAATGAATTATTCACAAGTAGAAGAAGTAAATGATATGACGGTGGTAGAGGCACTGGAGAAAAATTTAGCGATTATTCGTTTTGACAAGAACCGACGAGTGGCTTATGTAAATGATAATTTTGCTATCGAGCTAGGGTATAAAGCAAGTGAAGTGATGGGCATGCATCACAAAGAGTTTTGTTTTCCTCAGTTCGTTAGTAGTATGGAGTATGAAAAGTTTTGGAAAGATTTATTTGCAGGAAAGTCATTTTTCAATAAAGTAGAAAGAAAAGATAAACAAGGAAATAGTGTTATGTTTGAAGCGTCCTATATGCCGATTTTTAGCGGGAGTGGCCAAGTATTAGGCGTAACAAAAGTAGCAACCAATGTAACGGAGCGTCATCAAATTTTGCAAGGTTTGACAGAAGAGCTAAAAGAAATGTCAGAGGGTTTAAGTACTCGAGCAGAAGCGGGAATAAAAAGAAATGAAGAACTTCTACAAAGAATTGATGAAATTGCTAACGGTTCTAAAGAAAATACTGCTACTTTAGAAAGTTTAAAAGTACAAGCTGATTCTATTCGGGGAATTGTGCAAACGATAAGAGAAATTGCAGCACAAACGAATTTACTAGCTTTAAATGCAGCAATTGAAGCAGCTCGCGCTGGTGAACATGGACGTGGATTCAATGTTGTTGCTCAAGAAGTTCGCAAGCTTGCAGGGAGAGTAGAAGCATCTATAGTAGAGGTCCGTGAAAATATTGAAGGCATTACAAAACAAGTAGACAAAGTGACGACAAGTAATAGTAACTCCCAGGCTAGTATTGAGAAAAGCCAAGAGGAAATTCGCATAGCGTTAGAAGAATTTAAAGATATTTCGAGAGCGTCGGAAAAACTAGAAGCACAAACCGCCGATTTTAGTAAACTTATTTAAAAATTGGCTATGTTAACGATCATGTTGTTATCTGCCGAAAACCCGCTCGTTCTCCGCGGAAGAACTGCCAAGCATCCTCGGGGCAACAGAAAGTTGGTCACGAATCCATTTCCACATAGATGTGGCGAATTTAGGATTTGTTCCTATAAACCCGCTTGGGGGTATTGGCAGCCCGTTTTTCCTAGGAGTCTCACCGATTTTCGTCACAAATTATATGCTTCTAAAACAACCGCCTAGTTTAACAGAGCCTGAAAATTAGTTTCTATTGCTAGTATCTAAAAGGTTCACGTTAGGTTGCATCATTGGGATTGAGCATAATAGGTATAATTTCAGCAAGGTCGTCGATGATGTAATCAGCCTTTACATCATTCCACTGATCATCTTTTTTCCAGATAGTTTGTAAACCGACTTTTTTGGCAGCTTCTATATCATTTATTGGGTGATCTCCAACGAAAATGGTTTCGTTAGCCCGGACATCTAATTGTTGCAAAGCCTTTTGGAAAATGGAAGGATCGGGTTTTTTTATTCCTTCCCATTCCGAAATAAGAATAGTATCGAAGTATGATTGGATACCTAAAGCAACTATATTATCCATTTGAAATTGTCCTTTTCCATTGGTGATCATTCCAATTAAAATGGATGATTTTTTTAATGTTTCAAGCATTGAAATTAGATTTGGAAACGGCACACAATAAAGATGAAAGCATTCTATATAGTCTTCTAAAAGATCACTTGTTGAAATTCCTTTAATATGAAAATGCTTTATCAAACTTTCATAAACTAAATCTTTCCACACATAGCCTCTACAATCTAGCTCGATAAACCTCTCGCAAAATTGCTCTTTTGGAATATGGGAAAGGTGCATATAAAACCGATCATATTGCGCTGTAATAAACTGTTTTACTGATTCATCCCTATTTAATAATGTCCCGTCTAAATCGAATATTATTGCCTTCACTAAATATCCCCCCTGTTCATTCTGAATAGATCTTATAGAAACATGTTACACTAGACAATGGTATAGGAGGTGCATTTTTTTGAGCGAATATTTCATTATTTATATTGAAATTGAACGAAAGATAGATTTTTATTATCAAATGCAGCATATTGAAACACAATTTGAACTCCGAATGACTATGGACGAAATAATTTCAGAACGTAATCAGTTTAAACTTCAACATGTTTATGATATTTCACATAAGCCCTTTTCTTTTGGTGGCGGCATCTTATATTTACATACAAATCAAGGCGTCTTTTCTTATAAAATTCAAGATAATCCTGCAACCTTTATCCATGCATTCAAGTCGTTGAAGACAGAAAATTAGAAAGCCAAAAGAGAAAATGAAACGGGGCTGTCCAATAAGCCCATAAATTGAAGCAGGTGAAGAAAAACGAGTCTTTTTCTACACCTGTTTTTTTGTAGGCAATTGATTGTAGTGGAAGACGGCGACTCCTGTGGGAATAGCAGATGTTTTCTACACCGAAAGCGTCCGTCTGGAACGGAAATCAATACATTGGAAAAGGGACCATCTCTCTCTTTAGGGACAGCCCCTTTGTTTCGTCACACGTGTTGATTAACCAAAAGTACCCAGTAAATTGCTTATTAAAATGGTGATAACACATTAGGCACTCTATGTATAGGTGCTTTTGGAGTGCTTAGAACTGATCGAGTTCTACACCATAATCGAGAATTCTTGATGCGAAAGGGATGCGACAAAGTCGCATCCCTTTCGCATTTTTTCGATAATCGTGTGGCATTCGTTCGTCCGTCAATCTCCATAGCTACTAGTAATAGAAGTGCCAAAGCTTTTGGAACTGAAAGAATAGCTACTTTCCTATTTATGATAGTAAGAAGCCAAAGATGCAATACGGGATGATCGAAAATAGTAACGCAGTCACTTCCTCCTACACTTAGCCCTCGGTAATGATGTAGTGATTTTTTCGTCCAAAGCGACCAAAAACGTACAAGTGCAACATGGGATCCTTGCGCATTTCTTGTGAAATTTTAATGGGGCAAATTGGATAATCAACAACCGTGATTTTTTGTGTTTGTTTGGGTGCCAGTCACCAGTGGTTCGGACTGAATTTTATGAATCATTAAATATATTTTGAGGTCATTGTAATTGAAAATCGTCATGCTATAATGAAAACTATTCTAATAGCATTTACTCATATAATCGCAGGAATATGGCCTGCAAGTTTCTACCGGCTTACCGTTAATAAGCTGACTATGAGTGGCGATGAGATAATAGGATTGTGGCATCTTTGCCATGATTTCTTTTATTTCCATTCGATTTTACAAGCTCGAATGGCATTCAACCACTCAAAGTATGAGAGTGGTTGAATGTCGTTTGAGCTTTTTTGTTTATCAAAAATTATGATGGTGAAGGGATTGGCAATTATGAAATTATTGAAGGATAAAATTATCCAAGAAGGAAAAGTGTTATCAGAAAATGTGTTGAAAGTAGATTCTTTTCTAAATCATCAAATTGATCCTGTTTTAATGAAAGCGATAGGAGAGGAATTTGCTAATCGCTATAAAGATGCAGGAATTACAAAAGTATTAACGATTGAAACTTCTGGTATCGCCCCTTCCATGTTTGCTGCTTTAACATTTGGAGTTCCAGTTGTTTTCGCTAAAAAATCCAAATCGTTGACTCTATCAGATAACTTATATACTTCCAAAGTGCATTCCTTTACAAAGGGTGTAACAAATGACATTTCCATTTCGAAAGATTTCCTAGAAAGCGATGATGTCGTGTTAATCATTGATGACTTCTTAGCGAATGGACAAGCGGTACTTGGGTTACTTGATATCCTTGAACAAGCAAATGCAAAAACTGCTGGAGTAGGAATTGTCATTGAAAAAGGATTCCAAACAGGTGGTAGCATTATTCGCGAACGTGGAATTCGAGTAGATTCACTTGCGAATATTAAATCGTTAGCAAATGGAAAAGTGGAATTTTTTGAGGAGAGTTCCGCTAAATGAACAACACCTTGAGAAATACGACACTTGGTATTCAACATCTCCTTGCCATGTATGCAGGAGCGGTAATGATTCCTTTAATTGTTGGTGGATCGTTAGGTCTTCCACCCGAACAATTAACCTATCTAGTTGCTATTGATATTTTAATGTGCGGTATTGCAACAATATTGCAAGTAATGAGTAATCGCTTTTTTGGTATCGGACTTCCTGTTGTATTAGGATGTACATTTACTGCTGTAGGGCCGATGATCGGCATTGGACAACAATATGGCATTTCCTCTATTTATGGTGCAATTATTGTTTCTGGGATTATTGTTGTACTTATAAGTGGATTTTTTGGTCAACTGGTGAAGTTCTTTCCACCTGTCGTAACTGGTTCAGTTGTTACCATTATTGGGATTACCCTTATTCCTGTTGCGATTAATAATATGGCTGGAGGCCAAGGAGAAAGTGATTTTGGATCGGCTTCAAATGTTACATTAGCGTTTGTTACATTACTTTTTATTGTGTTATTGTATCGTTTTTCTACAGGATTTATTAAATCTATTTCTATTTTACTAGGACTAGTTGCTGGAACGATTTTAGCGATCTTTATGGGAAAAGTAGATTTCACGGCAGTGAAAGAGGCTGACTTTTTCCATATGGTGTACCCTTTTTACTTTGGAACACCAACTTTTGACTGGTCACCAATTATAACAATGACTCTAGTAGCGCTAGTTTCATTAGTAGAATCAACAGGTGTTTATTTTGCACTTGGAGATATAGTAGATAAGAAGATAACCAAGAAAGATTTGTCAAAGGGATATCGTGCAGAAGGTATTGCTGTATTACTAGGTGGTATTTTCAATTCATTCCCATATACAACTTTTTCTCAAAACGTAGGACTCTTGCAAATGTCAGGAGTTAAGTCGAAAAACGTTATTTATATTACAGGTGGTATGCTAATCGCACTTGGGTTCATTCCTAAAATTGCAGCTATTACTACGATTATCCCGTCATCCGTATTAGGTGGAGCAATGCTAGCAATGTTTGGAATGGTAGTTGCACAAGGTATTAAAATGCTTAGTAAAATTGTGGCGGACTCCCAAGATAATTCTATGATTATTGCTTGTTCAATCGGTATGGGGCTAGGGGTATCCGTAGTTCCAGATTTATTTGTATCTCTTCCAGCAGGAATTCAAATTTTGACAAGCAATGGGATTGTTGCAGGAAGTATGACTGCTATCATATTGAATATATTATTCAATATGCTACCTTCTAAGAAAGTAAATAAGTTTAATTAGTACGAGCACGAAGGTTCATACGCCTTCGTGTTTTTTTGTGCCTAGATTCTAAAGTTCTATTAGTGGGTGTGACAAAAGTCACTGTATTAATATGGAAAATTTGCTAGCATAATAATTAGGGGTGGCTTTATTGCTAATAGAATATGCTTTAAAGAAAAGGGGAATGTTATGTTTACAAAAAAAGGGTCAAAAGTTATTCCTGTGAAAAATTTGGGAAGTTTTGTATCAAAGCTAGAAGTGACAAATGAAGAGAGCTTGAAGCAATTAGGATTAATAAATTTACTAAAGGACGATCTTTTATTGTTGAAACAAATGGAGCAACTAATGATAGTGCATACTCCTATAGCAGTGCACTCCTTTTATGATTCCATAATGGGAAATGAAAAATTAGTTGAAATAATAAATAAACATAGCTCTCGCATGCGTTTAGAACAGACATTAACACGTCATATTAGTGAATGGTTTCATGGAATAATCGACGATGAATACATCGATAGAAGAGTAAAAATAGCTAAAATGCATGTACATATTGGGTTGGAAACTAAATGGTATTTAGCAGCGTGTCATAATTTGCAAAGCAGCTTTATAAAGCGTATTTTGGAAATGGAACTACCTAAGGAACAAGAAATTGCTTTCGTAGATTCTATTAGCAAAATAATGAATTATGAACAACAGTTAGTAGTGGAGGCATATGACATCTACTGCGCAGAGCAAGCGAAGGGAAAAGAAGAAAATATTAAACGAATAATTAAAGAAACATTAGGCGGTATAGTAACTACTTTAGAAGTGCAATCATTAGAAACCAGTACTGCTGTTGAAGAGCTAATAGCAACGTCTCAAGAATTAATGGATGAGGTTTCAAACGGAATTGAAGCTTCTATCCGAACTATTTCAACTTCTGAACAGGGTAAAGAAACCGTACAGATTCTAACTGATAATACAAAGGAAATATATAATAGAACATCCTCTATGTCTGGTATGATAAAAAAATTAAATCAATCATCCGATGAAATATTAAATGTAGTTAATATTGTGAAAGATATTGCTATAAAAACAAACTTGCTTGCACTAAACTCTGCGATTGAAGCCGCAAGAGCAGGTGAATACGGAAAAGGTTTTGCCGTCGTAGCTGATGAAGTGCGTAAACTAGCAGTACAAACAAAAAGCTCCGTTGAACAAATAGATCAACTAGTTGGAGAATCTAATGAAGCACAAAAAGAAGTTGTAGGAGCAATTCATATTGTGCAGGAATTGGCCAATCTTGGTTTAATAGAAAGTGAACAGACTGCACAAGCCTTTTCCAATATTTCTACCATGATACAAGAAATAGCTACTGATTCAAAAGTTGTGGGAACAGAAATAAATGACTTAACTGTTGCAATGAAGTCAATCGGAGAAGCATCTCTGCATGTTTTAGAATCCGCTAAGTTATTAGATGATACCATCAAGGAGATATAACAAGACTGCCATTACAAATCCTAATTGTTTAATTAAATGAAACCGAAAAGTCGTAAACCTAGTTAAGGTGTTCGACTTTTTTTATTTTTCTCGATTGTGTAGGAAATGTTCTCAGTTATTGAAAAGCGGTCGCGATAATAAGCAAATTTAGTCTCTTTGATCCATATATTTAAAATGAAAAGGCAATATTCCCAGTAAAATGTTTGTAAATTTTTAAATATTCTATTTCGTATAACGAATTAATATGGTAGGATAGTTGAATCTAGAGATGTGAGGACAAGCTTATGAGAATTAGAGATTGGGATCGAAGTTTAAAGGTCCGCTTATTTGGAGAGTTTTTTAGTAATTTAAGTTTTTGGATGGTGTTTCCTTTTCTCGCAATATATTTTGCGGATGAATTTGGAACGAGTATGGCCGGGATATTACTAGTTATATCACAGGTGTTCTCGGTTGGCGCTAACTTAATTGGAGGATATTGTGCAGATAGATTTGGCCGTCGAACAATGCTATTCTTTTCGGCGACTGCTGAAGGGTTAGCGTTTGTTTTATTCGCTTTTGCTAATTCCCCATGGTTGGATTCGCCGATGTTAAGTTTTGTGGCGTTTACGATAGCCGGCATGTGCGGATCATTTTATCATCCAGCAAGTCAAGCGATTGTAGCGGATGTAGTTCCAGAGAATGAAAGAAGTACCGTGTTTTCGGTATTTTACACATCTATCAATATTTCGGTTGTGATTGGTCCGATTGTTGGAGCAGTTTTATTCTTCAATCATCGCTTCCTACTTTTATTAGTTTCTGGTATTATTTTCTGTTTGGTTGGGCTAGCCATCCGATTGATGACCGAAGAAACATTACCAGAAGATGTGAAGAAGCAGCTTGCTAATAATGGAACGAATAATTGGATGCAAGTAGTTGTGAAGCAAGTAAAAGCATACGGCTTAATAGTAAAGGATAAGGTGTTTTTTCTATTTGTCATTGCCGGGATATTACTTGCCCAAACGTATATGCAGTTGGATATGTTAATACCTGTCTATATGAAAGATGTAATTGATCGTCAGGTTTTAGGAGAATTATTTAATCGGGAATGGGCAGTTACGGGGGAAGGCTCATTTGGTATTTTATTATCAGAGAATGGTTTGTTAGTCGTATTGTTTACTGTTTTTGTTACAAGATGGATGTCCAAGTATCCAGAGAAATGGGTGTTTTTCTTCTCCTCGTTTTTATATGCGATTGCGATGCTTATTTTTCCAATGACCGCAAACTTTTGGGTTTTCCTTATTGCCATGGTGGTATTTACATTTGGAGAATTAGCGACGGTTGGTTTACAAGAAAGTTTTGTTTCTAAATTAGCGCCGGAGGATATGAGAGGACAGTATTTTGCTGCAGCCAGCTTGCGTTATACAATTGGACGCACAATAGCTCCACTCGTGTTCCCGCTTGTCACGTGGATTGGTTTTACTTGGACCTTTGTAATTTTGGCTGTGTTAGCGTTAATAAGTGGATTTATTTATTTACTAACGTTTAAAGAATATAATAAAAGACAAAAAGAACTAACCACTTAAATTGGACAAGGGGTGATCTCATAACGAGATCACCCCTTGATTTTTTTATATGGTAACGCATAAGTTTTGAAGTCAAATATCATTCCGAAAAAATCGGAGAATAATTATCCATGAAAGACTCATCTTTCAATGCCGCGGTAAATTGTTCCACTGGTTGCCTTCTAACCTAAGCAACGTAAACCCTACCTTCTTTTACGTCCTTGCGACCCTGTAGTCGCTCCAGTGTGAATAAGTATGTTCAAAAACACATAAAGCAGAATGCCAAAATTCTTAATTTATGCACTACCAAAATTGTTAACATCCTTTATCTTCTCATATTATTAAGGTATTGTCAATAATTTTATGATATACTAACTCAACCAAAATGAAATAAAGAGGGTGAGAGAATGGAAGTTTGGGATATTTTTAATGAAAATCGAGAAAAGACAGGGAAGACTCATATTAGGGGAGAGGATATGCTACAAGGTGATTTTCATCAAGTTGTGCATGTTTGGATTATGAATGAAGAAGGGCAATTATTAATCCAGCAACGACAGCCTTGGAAGAAAGGGTGGCCTAATATGTGGGATTGTGCTGCTGCAGGTTCTACCCTTACAGGGGAAACAACTGAAATGGCAGCAATACGAGAGACGAAAGAAGAGCTTGGCATCGATTTGCAGATGGAAAAAGCGGAAATATTATTTACAGTCAAGTTTTCAAGAGGGTTTGATGATAATTTCCTTGTGAAACAAAACGTAGATGCTTCTGAATGGAAGCTTCAATATGAAGAAGTTGCTGATGCTAAATGGGCGACAATGGATGAAATTAGAGCGCTAGTTCAAAGTGGAGAATTTATTCCGTATCATATACTGGACACACTGTTTGAAATTATACAGTCAAAAATCTCATTGAAAAAAGCAACGACGCAAGATGCAGAAGAATTATATGCACTTCAGAAAAAAGTGTTCATGCCGCTTTATGAAAAATACGAGGACCATGAAACAAGTCCTGTATTACAATCGTTTGAAAGGTTTACCGAACGATTGCAAACTGGGGATTTCTTTAAAATATATGAGGGAGATTCTTTAGCTGGAAGTGTCCATGTATATCGTAAATCGTCTGGATTCATGCGATTACATATGATAAATATTTTAGATGAGTTTCAAGGGAAAGGTATTGCCCAAAAGGTGATGAGCCGACTTGAAATTATGTACCCTGAAGCGAATAGTTGGGAATTGGACACCATATTACAGGAAGAAAAGAACTGTTATATATATGAAAAAATGGGCTATGTTCAAATGAACGACCCAAAGAAAATAAATAATAAAATGTCCATTGTTCACTACATTAAAAAAACTAATTTGAATCAATTGAAAGCATTGTAAACAGATTACGACGGAAAAGGAAGAAGAATGTATATTATAGAAAAGCACTGGAGCTCCCGAAATTGTATCTTCGGGAGCTACTAAATGAGTATTTTCAGTCCAAAACCCTTCGGAAACAAATAAGAACAAGGTGTTTTAATAATTGCACTTATGCGTTTTCTATTATCTCACTGTAGCAGGTGCAAAAAATTCGTTATAAAGCTCTCGCAATATTTTATTTTCACTACTTTTATGAACACCAAAAGCTAAGCTTGCTTCCGAGGAACCTTGGTTGATCATTTCTATGTTTGCACCAGTTCTAGAAATTGCTGTCGCTGCACGAGCAGCAAGTCCTGTGTTATTATTCATCCCTTCCCCTACTAAAACAATCATTGAAAAATCATGACGGAAATGAACATCCTCTGCATGTAATTCTTCTATCACGCGAGTTAAAATTCTTTGTTCTTTTTCTGGGTTAAGCTGATGACTTCTAAAAATAACGGAAATATCATCTAATCCTGAAGGTGTGTGCTCATAGGAAATGTGTTCTTCTTCTAAAATTTGTAGTAGCTTTCTGCCAAACCCAATTTCTCGGTTCATCAAATATTTACTCACATAAAGAATAGAGAAACCACTATCAGCAGCTATTCCGGTAATAGGTCGGTGTTTCCCTTTTCTTTCTGCGACAATTCTAGTCCCAGGTGAAGAAGGGTTATTTGTGTTTTTAATACAAACTGGAATTCCTTTTTTGTAAACAGGCATTAGTGCTTCATCGTGAAAAACAGTGAATCCCGCATAGGAAAGCTCTCGCATTTCGCGATAAGTTATTTCTTCAATTTCTAATGGACTGTTTACAACTTTAGGATTTGCAGAAAAAACAGAGTCTACATCTGTGAAGTTTTCATATAGATCAGCTTGAACGGACGCTGCTAAAATAGAGCCAGTGATGTCTGATCCACCTCTATCAAATGTACGAAGCAAACCATCCTTTGTATATCCAAAAAATCCTGGAAAAACGACAATTTCAGAAGTTTTCTTTAAGTTACTAAGGTTTTCATATGCTTCGGGTAATGCCATTGCTCGTTCTGGATAGTCATTTACTACGAGTCCGGCAGCCTGTGGACTAACATACTGAGCGGATAATCCAATGCTTGTAAAATATGTAGAGATAAGCTTCGCGTTATTATCTTCGCCACTTGCTTTAATAGAATCAATAAATAATTCCATGTTTGACTGATCTTTTGAAATACGCACTCGTAAGTCTTCCTCAATTACGTCACTGATCGTTTGATCTAAATTAAGTCCTGCTGCAATCTCCTTGTACCGATTTAATACATGATCTAGCTTTGATTCAACTTCTTTCTCATTTAGTACCGCATCAGCAAGGTCGATTAATAAATCCGTCACTTTTTTATCTGAGTCAAATCGTTTACCTGGGGCAGAAACAACAACAAACTTTCTAGTTGGATCCGCTTGGATAATTGCAGCTACCTTTTTTATTTGTTCTGCATTTGCCACCGATGTTCCACCAAATTTACTCACTTTCATCTCATCATATCCTTACTTTTAGATTGTTGATGTATTCCTGGGAAAAACAAATGATTTTATACAGTGTACAAATTATAAAGGTTGACGTCAATATTTTTTCATAAATAGTTAAAAGATATTTGCAGTTATTATGGATGATTTTTTTAAAAAATAGATTAAAGTTCGTGAATTACTACTCGTTTATAAATATTATCTATTTAATTATTCGAAATTACAATAAAAACACGAATGATATTTTTAAAAAAATAAATATAATTAACCGAAACTGCGTAATATCAGGCTTTTTTTTGATTCTAAAATAATGATAGCGTTTTCAAGTTTTTTAACTATATTGACAATTAAAAAGACAGTGCGTATGATGAATTTAATCAAATAAAACTTAAACAATTTTGACGGAGATAGGCTTACATTTTGAAATCTAAAGAGAGCTGATGGATGGTGCAAATCAGTGATTTTACATGTGAAGTAGCACTCTTGAATTGGTGAGCTGAATAACTAAGTAGGTTCATTCGTAAATGCGCGTTAAGCATATGAAATAAGAAGCTGCAGATTATTTGCAGTAAATTTGGGTGGTACCGCGTGAGTTTTTTACAAGCTCTTCGCCCCTTACATTTATGTAGGGAGCGAAGGGCTTTTTTTGTTTTTCCAAAATAAGGATGAACAAGTTGGGGTTGTCTAGAAAATGAAATAGGCAAAGTATCAATAGTAAAACAACAACAGAAGGAGAGAATAATAATGGCATATAATATTTTAATCAGCGATCCACTAAGTGAAGATGGTATTTTCCCTTTAAGACAAGCAGAAGGTTTTAACATTGTTGTAGATACAAACTTAACACCAGAGGAACTTGCAGAAAAAATTGGTGAATTTGATGCTTTACTAGTACGTAGTCAAACACAAGTAACTCGTGAAATTATTGAAAAAGGAACGAACTTAAAAATCATTGGTCGGGCAGGAGTAGGGGTAGATAATATTGATATACCTGCTGCCACTGAACGTGGAATTATTGTTGTAAATGCACCAGACGGTAACACTAACTCTGCTGCAGAACATACAATTGCGATGCTGATGTCCCTTGCTCGTAATATCCCTCAAGCTTTCCATGCATTGAAACATAAAATATGGGACCGTAAAACATTTATTGGGGTAGAAGTGAAGAACAAAACATTAGGTGTTGTTGGTTTTGGTAGAATTGGACAGGAAGTAGCTGCTCGTGCAAAAGGTCAACGTATGAATGTTATTGCTTACGACCCATTCTTAACAGCAGAGAAAGCAGAAAAATTAGGTGTTCAATTCGGTACGGTGGAAGACGTAATCAAAGCAGCAGATTTTATCACTGTGCATACACCACTTTTAAAAGAAACTCGTCATTTAATTAATAAAGAAGCATTTGAAAAAATGAAAGACGGCGTTCAAATTATCAACTGTGCCCGTGGTGGGATTATCGATGAGGATGCACTATACGATGCGATTGTTTCTGGTAAAGTTGCTGGAGCAGCACTTGATGTATTTGAAGAAGAGCCATTTGTTGAGCATAAGTTACTGGAATTGCCACAAGTGATTGCTACACCTCACTTAGGTGCAAGTACTGTAGAAGCACAAGAAATAGTTGCAATCGATGTTTCTTATGATGTAGTTAGCTTCCTACAAAATGGAGTCGTAAAAAATCCAGTTAACCTTTCATCTGTGCCAAAAGATGTTTTAGCTAAAATTGAACCTTTCTTTAATTTAGGAGAACAGTTAGGTTCATTTTTAAGCGATTTAGCGGACGGAGTACCAGAAGAAGTAAACATTACCTATTCTGGAGAGCTAGCAAATTTAGATACACGTCCATTGTCACGTAATGCAGTAAAAGGCCTTCTGAAAAGTAAGCTAGGGGAATCTGTAAACGATGTAAATGCTAAATTCCTTGCAGACCGCCTTGGTATTACAGTAAATGAACTGAAAACACCGAAATCAAAAGGATTTACTAGTTTAATAACAGTGGAAGTGAAAACTTCAACAGGAACAAGAAAAGTGTCTGGTACGTTATTAAATGGACTAGGAGGTCGAATTGTACGTGTTGATAACTTTATCGTAGACGTTGTACCTACTGGATATTTATTATTCATCCGACATAAAGATCAACCAGGGGCAATCGGACGCGTAGGAACACTTCTTGCGGAAGAAGGAATCAATATCGCAGCGATGCAAGTGGGACGTTCTGAAGTAGGTGGAGATGCAATTATGATGCTTTCTATTGATAAGCATGTAGAAGATACTGGCATCGAAAAGTTAAAAGGATTAGCTGATATCTATGATGCAACGCCGATAGCTCTATAAAAGGCTCTGTTTTCTTGTACTGTTTTTTAGCAGATAATTTGCGGTAGATTCCTGCGGGAAGTTAGTGGATTCTACTAAATAACTATATTTAGTTTAACAGTGTCATAATAAAGGAGGGGCTGTCCCTAAAGTCATTTAGTGACTGAGAGATGGTCCCTTTACCAATGTATTGATTTCCGTTCCAGACGGACGCTTTCCGCGGGCATGGCTTCAGTCTCCTCGTCGCTTTCGCTCCTGCGGGGCCATCAGCTCATGCTATTCCCGCTGGAGTCGCCGTCTTTCACTACAATCAATTGCCTACAAAAAATAGTAGTATAAATAAAAAGTATACAAAAGTCAGGTGTAGAAAAAGACTCGTTTTTCTACACCTGCTTCAATTTATGGGCTTATTGGACAGCCCCTTCTTTTTTATAGCTCTGTTAAATTAGGCAATTGCTTTCTAGAAGAAGATATTTTGTGACGAAAATCCGCGTTTTGGAATAACCCAAAAGGAACCAGGAACATACCATTCAGAGAGTTTTTTTTCGTCCGTAATCGCATCCCAAACGGTTTCTAAGTCTTCATTTATTAACACTGTGTTAGTCACTAGTTTCCACCTTACTTAAGTAGGATTGGCAGCAATTCTCTTAAATTTTCAATTGTATAAGTAGGAATAACTTCTTCAATCACAGGTTTCTCTTCTCGGTTGATCCAAATAGATTGAATGCCTACTTTTGAAGAACCAAGAATGTCTGTCATTAAGTTATCTCCAACCATTAATACTTCTTCTGCATCCAATCCGACTATGTCTAATGCATGCTCGAAAATAGAAGGGTCTGGTTTTCCTTTACCAAATGTCCCTGAAATAATAATATGATCGAAATAGGGAGTAATCTCTGGTGTAATTTCCAGTTTGATATTTTGTAGGCTTGGTGATCCATTAGTCATTAAGAGTAGTGTATATTTCCCTTTTAATTGATCTAGCACTTCAAATGTTTCTTCATATACAAATGGGCTTTCTTTTCGCATTTGTGGGAAGTACAGTGCAAGCTCACTTCCTAAAACCGTATCATCAATGCCTAGGTTTTTTAGTCCTCTTATCCATGCTTCTCGTTGGTACTCCGAAATAATTGCTTTCATCTTCTGAAAACCTTCACCTGGATCATCAAAAGTTCCCCATAGTCCTTCAAAAGGGTTAATCCCAATCATTTGTGTAAATGGACGTGTTTCATATGTATCATACAATGCACTAGCTTCTGCACGTACGGCTTGTTCCAACTCATTTGGATCAATAGTTGCTTTTGTTGCTGCATATGCACATGTTTTTTGAAAAGCAGCCTCAACACTTTTTTTGTCCCATAATAATGTATCATCTAAATCAAAAAAAATAGCCTTCATTTTTATATGCTCCCTTCACTAACTTAACTATTACTTTACCTCAGTGAAGGGAGGCTGTCACTAGAGTTAACAGATCTCAATTAAAAAAATAGTAAATGTACTATTATACAAGTTTACTTACCTTGGTTTGATACGAGTGTCTCTTCAAACATGTCAATAATATGAATAAACCTTTCTGCTTCTCTAAAAACATGGTCGGCAAGAAGAGGATGAATATTACTTTTAATCCGACAAGCTTCTATTAGATCTCTTGCTGCTTTTTTAAAGTCTCGAAGGGATACAACGGATACTCGGTTTTGATCAAGAAATTGATCCAAAATTGGTACAGTTTCAGATTGTGGGCTCATAGAATCTAAATCGATTGCTTGAAAAACAAGCTGGTCAAAGTCTTGACTGAATTCACGAGCTTGATCGACAAGTTTTCTTTCGGAAGGGTCTAATAGGTGACCGATAAATTTTGAATGGTCTGCCATAATTCTAAGAAAGAAGACATTTTCTTTAATAATGTCGTCAGCTTCTGGTTCTAACTTTCCTGCATTTAACTCTTTTAATCGGTTTACAAAATAAGCAGCTTCTCTACTTGTATGATCTACTAATAAGGCATAGTTATTTGATTGAATTTCACACCGTAAAATTAGTCCTAGCACTTTTCTTTTATAGGCCCATATCGCCGTAGCAGCTTGATATACTTGAACATTAAATCTTTTTATTTCCTCGGGATCTGATTGAAGGGAATAAGTACTTAATTTTTCTTCAATTTTCTCAAATAAAGTAACAAAACCTAGTGCTTCTTGAATGAGTTTTTTGTCATCGAAACTAAAACCAAGACTTAAAAACAATGCATGTTCTTTCATAATCCTGGACCAAAAACGAATCTCATCCAATGACCTTGCCACAAATAGATTGACTGAAATCACTCCTTTATTCTACAGTATTCGACTAGGAGAGTATAAATGATAAAGAATAAATTTTATTTACTAAAAGGATCTGCCCGAGGAGACTTGGCAGTTCGTTCGCGGAAAGCGAGCGGATTTTCGTACATAACAACTTGATCGTTTAACAGAACCTACTAAAAAGGAAGCATCTTTTTTAGAGGCCCGTCCTGTCGAATGATATGCTCGATGTCTTTAATCGCAATCGGAAAATAAGGGAATCCATATACATAAGGAGTCCATTCATATAATTGAAAATAAATAATGAGGCTATGATCCGCAATGTAAAAATCTTGGTCTGGACGTATACCGGTAAACTCTATTAATAGGGGGACATCCCACTCTACTATTTTCTTAGAAATAATTTTAGACAAGACATCAACGTAGTTACTACTTGGTTTAAATAAATCTTTTAAGGCATATTGCTTTCCGGTAGTTACATCAAATGTTAAAGATTGAATGATTGTTAAACCATGAGCCCCCCCACTAAAAGAATAGACGGTTAATGTTAAACTTAATATTCCTCTTTCATTTGTCTTCACTTCATAGTTTCCTATTATCTCCACTAAGTTCTCATTGTAGAGGCCTTGTTCTATTAGCATTTTATTTAGATGTGTAATAATATCTCCATTAATCTTTTTTTCTATTGCCGGATAAGGTAAGTTAGTTACTATAGGATAAAGAACATTTAATTTAGGTGAGGATTTTTGGATTCGCTTTGTTTCCAATCGAACGGGGAGATCCATGGTTCACAACCTTTCATAGTCAATAGTAGATAGTATGAGTGGGGGGGGATTCATATGTTTTTGAAAAAAATAACGCTTTTAAGAAACGAGTCGGATATAGAGGACGAGTATCCTTTTACAATACCGACAATTAATAAATTAACTGAGCTTGAATTAACCAATCGTGTCACGTTCTTAGTAGGAGAAAATGGGACAGGCAAGTCAACCTTATTAGAAGGAATTGCAGATAATTGTGAGTTCAATACAGCAGGTGGAAGTAGAAACAATTTATATGAAGTAGATGCTTCCGAAAGTGCACTTGGAAAACATCTTCGTTTATCCTGGATGCCAAAGGTGACAAATGGTTTCTTTTTACGAGCAGAAACATTTTATCAATTTGCATCACATGTTGATGATAGTGAGAGCACCCGACATTATGGTGGAAAATCGCTTCATGAACAATCGCACGGGGAATCCTTTTTATCCTTATTTTTAAATCGCTTTAATGGGCGGGCTATCTATTTACTCGATGAGCCAGAAGCTGCACTTTCTCCTCAAAGGCAACTATCTTTTCTGCGCATTATGCATGATTTAGTAAAAGAAGAGGATTGCCAGTTTATAATTGCAACACACTCACCAATTATTTTAGGCTACCCCAATGCGACAATCCTTAGTTTTGACAATGGCGAAATTGAGGAATTGGAGTATGAAATGACCGGTCATTATCAAATTACAAAGTATTTTCTTGATCATCGAGAAAAATTCTTACAAGAATTATTGGAAGGTGAATAAATGCATGTAATTATCAACTATTTGGATGACATGTTCTTTTTTATTTGTCTAGCACTTCCGATCCTTATTATTTGGCGTCTAATCCGTTGGAAAAAGAGAGGGTTTCAGCTGAAAGAAGGCTTGCATGAGTTAGGCATACTTATTCTAATATCTATATTCATCGGATTATTTTCTCAAACTATTATTCCTAAACCTGGTGCTGCTAAAGTGTTTGGAACGGGTTTAAATTTAGAGTTATTCCGAGTTGTAAAAGAAACGTATAATGCAATTGTTTATTTAGGGTTTTGGCAGCCTTTTTATATTAACTTTCTTGGTAATATCCTGCTTTTTATACCAATAGGTTTCTTATTGCCGTTGCTCTTTAAAAGAATGGAGTTTTTTCCGAATACCGTAATCATTGGATTAGGTACTTCATTCTTCATTGAAATTGTTCAGCTTCCTCAAAATAGAAGTAGTGATGTGGATGATCTTTGGTTAAATACACTTGGTGCTTTGGTGGGGTATTTATTGTATTTATTCATTCGAAAACGTTTTCCTGGTTTCTGCATGGCTTTTAAAAAAGTAGAAAAGTCTAGTTTATAATTTCCGACATTGGGTAAACATATAGTGGAATAACAATGTAAGGAGACAGCTAGAATGATGATATACAAAGATTCGAAAACGGAACAAAGACGAGATGATATGATAGAAGACCTTGTAAATAAAGGTGTATTTAAAATTGATGGAAGACAATTATATGAACTAAATTTTTATGAATTAATGAAGGAATATACAACTGAAGAAAAACAAACAAACTAGTGCCTTTTGTTTAAGGTACTTTTTTTAGTATTTTCTATCAATTTTGTATATGTAATGGTCGATAAGAAAAATGTGGTACACTTGACTCAAACACAGATGAGGTGGAAAATAACTTGACTTTTATACAAAATTTAAATGAAACACTACAAGAGAAATGGGCGAAAGCAAATTTTGCTTTTGAAATGCCAATTCAATCTAAATTAATCCCACATATGCTAGATGGTTCAGATATAGTAGCAGAATCACCAACTGGAACAGGAAAAACACTTGCTTATGTTCTACCATTGTTGCAGAAAGTTGACCCTACTAAAAAGCAAACACAAGCATTAGTTATTGTTCCTTCGCAAGAACTTGGGATGCAAATCGTAGAAGTATTTCGGGATTGGGTATCAGGTACTGATATTACCGTTGCACAGTTAATTGGTGGAGCAAATATTAACAGACAAATAGAAGTGCTGAAAAAGAAACCTACAATTGTTGTGGGAACTCCAGGGCGATTACAAGAGCTTGTAAAAGTTAAAAAAATTAAAATGCACGAGATTAACATAGTTGTTTTAGATGAAGGAGATCAGCTGTTAAGCAGAGAACATCGTACGACTGTAAAAGGATTAATCGACGCTACTGTTGAAAGACAGCTTGTTGTTGTATCTGCTACGATTACGGAGGAAATTGAGTTAGTTGCTGAAAGAATGATGAAAAATCCTGTGCGTATTCAAGTATCGGCCGAAGATATTCCTATGAAAGGTAAAGTTATTCATAGTTTTGTGAAAACTGAACCACGGGATAAAACGGAGCTCTTAAGAAGACTTTCCCATCTGGAAGGAATGAAAGGGCTAGCTTTTGTAAATAGTCTGGATCAGCTATTAATGAAGGATTCGAAACTTGCTTATCGAAATGCTCCAATTGTATCTCTTCATTCTGAAATGAAGAAAGAAGAGCGTAAACAGGCATTAGACGATTTCAAAAATGGAAAAGTGAGTATACTAATTGCTACAGATGTTGCTGCAAGAGGACTAGATATTTCGGGTTTAACACATGTCATCCATGTAGACGTACCTCATTCCATTGAGCCATATTTACACCGTTCTGGGCGAACAGGTCGTGCTGGAAAAGATGGTGAAGTATTAACGTTATTAACCTATTCAGATGAAAAAACATATAAAAAATGGACGAAAGAGCTTCCAAGTAAGCCAGTTCAGAAAGTTTGGTATCGAGGAGAATTGATCGAAGGATCTTCGAAAACGATTGATAAAAAGGGGAAATAAAGCATGGATTTTCAACAAAAGCTAGAGGAATATGCAGAATTAATTGTGAAGGTTGGCTTAAATATACAAAAGAATCAACCACTCTTAATTAATACAACAACGGATACAATTGACTTTACAAGACTTATTGTAAAGAAAGCGTACGAAGCAGGGGCAAAACGAGTGGATGTAAATTATACAGATGAAGTAAACGCTCGTTTGTTTTACGACTTAGCTCCAGATGAAGCGTTTCATGAATTTCCAAAATGGTCTGCTGTACAACGTGACGAGCTAATTGAAAATAAGGGTGCTTTATTATGGATTGATGCGGACAATCCAGATTTACTAGAGGGAGTTGCAATCGACCGCATTTCTAACTTTCAAAAAGCAAGTGGTAAAGCATTGGAAGGGTATCGCAAAGCAGTGATGAATGATGTTATTACATGGTCAATTGTTGCAATGCCTTCAGAGAAATGGGCAGCAAAGGTATTCCCTCATTTAGAAGGTGAATATCAAATGCAAGCACTGTGGGACCTCATTTTCCAAGTAGTAAGAATTGGAGAAGGTACAGCAGTTCAAAAATGGAAAGAGCATATTGATCATTTAGAAAGTCGAGCTGCTCTTTTAAATGCTAAACGATTTAAAAAGCTACACTATACAGCAGAGGGTACGGATATTCAAGTAGAGTTGCCTAAAGAACATATATGGCTTTCTGGAGCTAGTAAAAATGCTCAATCTGTTCCTTTCGTAGCAAATATGCCAACAGAAGAGGTATATACTGCACCACTTAAATCAGGGGTAAATGGCTATGTAAAGAATACAAAGCCATTAGTATATCAAGGAAATGTGATTGACGACTTTACCTTAACATTTGAAGATGGTGCGATAACTAAAGTACAAGCTGCTACTGGTGAGAAACTGCTACAAGAATTGATTCAAACAGACGATGGAGCAAAATATTTAGGGGAAATTGCATTAGTTCCTCATGAATCACCGATTTCTGCATCCAACGTATTATTCTTTAACACGTTATTTGATGAAAATGCATCTAACCATTTTGCTATAGGTGAAGCTTATCCTACATGTGTAGAAGGTGCTCGTGGTTTATCTCATACAGAACTTGAACAACTAGGTATCAATACATCGATTGTACATGAAGATTTTATGATTGGTAGTGCTCTCATGGATATAATGGGTGAATTAGAAGACGGAACAATAGAGCCTATATTTTGTAAAGGTGCATGGGCATTTTAAGGAGTTGATCTGCATGAAGAAGTGGATTGTCTTACTGGTTATCTCGTTGCTGCCATTTACAACTATGTCAGCAGAAGCAAAAGGGAAGGAAGTATATATTGCGCTTGGAGATTCATTAGCAGCAGGGCAAACGCCTTATCGTGCGATTGATGCTGGTTATACGGATTTAATTGCGCAAGAATTGACTCGCTCTAATCAGCTTGCTCTCTATTCGAAAGCATTAGCATTTCCCGGTTATACAACTGCAGATGTGCTATCAACTGTTCGGACGAAAGAAGCGAAAGAATTATTGAAAAATGCAACGCTTGTAACCATTTCTGTTGGTGCCAATGATTTACTTCGACTTGTACAAGTGAATCCATCAAACGGTTCAGTTGCCTATCAAAAAGTTCCTGTAGATTTTGCATTGAATAGCGCTAGAAAAAATGTAGAAGAAATCATTAAGGAAGTAAAAGTAATAGCACCGAAAGCCAAAGTCTATGTAATGGGCTATTATTTTGCTTATCCACATGTTCACGAGTCCCAACAGGAAGGCGTGCGTAAAGAGTTAGACACATTGCATACTATTTTAAAAGCGGAAGCAGAAGCAAATGGTGCGACTTTTATATCCGTTGCAGAGATATTTGAAGCTCAAGCAAAAGAATTGTTACCAAATGCTGCTGATGTTCATCCTTCATTGGAAGGTTACCGTCTGATGGCAAATGCATTCTTTTCACAATACAATAAAGGCTTACAAGTCTATCCATATGAATTACCAGCTCCAAATCCTTTAACATTTGAGCAACTAATAAACAAAGAAAAAAAGGACTCTAAATCTCCAGTTTCGAAGATTGAAGGCCTTGATCACTATTTATCATTAACCGAATTAAAAGCATATATCTAAGCAAAAAAGCTGTCTTCAATAAACCGAAGACAGCTTTTTTATTGATTGAATAAGAACTCCAATGGATTACATTGGAAGCAGAGTATTAGTCTGTTAGGACCTTTCGGTAATGAAGTGGAAGAGTCTGCACTAAGCATTCCCGAAACCATTAGAACAAGTTGCTCCGAAAAACCCTCTAATAAGTTGATAACTGAGTTAATTTTATAAATAGTACTTTGTCATTCAATTACGAACATTTATTACTTTGTTGATTGAAGCGGCAGGCGGCGACTCCAGCGGGATGAGTGAGACAGATAAGACATCACAAACGACGCATAGCGGCGGTGATGGCTTATCGCTCACCCCGCGGAAAGCGTCCGCCTATAGCGGAAATCAACTATACTTTATTCCGTGTAAGATACATATTGATTAGCGCTTTTTTATTTTACCGTTTTTTTAGATTTTAATACTTTACGAACGATCGGATACACAATTGGTGCCCATTTAATCGCAATTTTAACTAAGTTTTTTACTTTCATTGCTATCGCTCCTCGTTTAAATCTCTATATTATTTTATTCCCTCAATTACATATGAATAAACATTATCGTAACACTTTAATGCCTTGAATAATGTTCCATATGAGAATGATTATATAAACAATCATATACAAGAAAATAAATAATATCGGTGCGGATACTGTCCATAATGAAGGTTCTTCATACGGTAGAGCATTAAATAATGGGAAAAAGTTTGCAAATATACTTATAAATAAAATAATAAGGAGAATAACTGGGACAACATGTGAGATTAATGACTTTTTCGCATGATACTTTACTTCTTTTTCTTGTGTAATAAAATAAACAATGATGGGAAGTATAAATGGCGCAAATAGTACACTAAAATAAGATAGTGCGCTTAGTAATTTGTTGTTATTCATTCAAATAAATCTCCTTTCTAGCTTGTGATTTACTATATATACGGGCATTGATAGTTTCATGCTAACGCAAAAGAAACTAAGATGTTCTTATATTTTTCCACTGAAGAAATAGACACATATTCATTTTCTCCATGCCAATCTGCTCCGCTTGGTCCAAACTCAATTGCACCAGCACCTTGCTCTGCATAGAAACGAGTATCCGCTGAACCATGCTGCCCAAATAGATTAGTAGGTCTGTCCATAATTTTAGAAGTAATGCCTTGTAGCTTTTCTACATAGCTATTATTATCCTCTGTCGTTACTGCAGGAGCAGTAGAATGAATAACCACTTCACTTTCAAAAAAATGATTAGCAGCATTTTGTATCTCATCAATAATAGCATCTTGATTTTGTCCTGGAACATAGCGAATGTCATAGCTTAGTACACATTTATCTGGAACAACATTATAACGGTCTCCTGCATGTATTTTTGCCAAATTTAGTGAGGGATAATCATAAAACGCACTACTTGCCGTTAAAAAGGATAGTTTTCGCATTTCTTGATCAAATGCAAATGCTTTTTCAATTGCATTGACCCCTTCCCAAGGACGACTTCCATGACTGGATTTTCCTTTAAGCACGATATCTAATTGTATAATCCCTTTTGCTTGAAGTCCGATATGTAAATGCGTAGGCTCTCCGCAAATAACAAAATTACCGTTATAACCTTTGCTTACTAGATAGTGAGAAGTATTTCCGCCTGTTTCTTCATCTGTTACTAGATGAAGTTGAATTTTTTTGGATAACTTCAGAGGATTTTTGGAGAGCTCATAAAATGCATCCATCATAGCAGCTACCCCAGCTTTCATATCTGCAGAGCCACGTCCATATAAATAATCTCCCTCTACATATGGTTGAAATTGTGTTGGATTTCCAGGGACTACATCCACATGACCATTCCAAACGATACATTCGTCACCGCTTCCTATCTCCGCAATAAGCATAAGCTGAGATTCATGCTCATATATTATTGGAACGATTTCTCTTTCCTCGAGCCATGCTTTACAAAATAATAGTGCTTCGTTTGCTCCTTGTACGTCGTCACTCTTTATGCGAATTAGATTTTTCAATAAGTTAATCATTCCAAACACCCCTTATATTAAATTCCCAATATTATTACAATGATAACATAAGGGGTTGCATTGCTTACTTCATTCAGCTACAATGAACTCGAACTAAATAATTCATAACCACAAGGGGCGTCGCTTAAGCGGCTGAGATAGTACCCTTAGAACCTGTAAGTTCATGCTTGCGTAGGGATGTGGATGGAAACTGACAATCGCGCGATGTCTGGGTCTATCCCGGTGTCGTTTTTTTGTGGTCAAAAAAGGAGATTACAATGAAAAATCAACGTGTATTGTTATTGGTGGAAATAGCTATTTTTGCAGCACTTGGATATGTATTAGATATGTTAGGATTTGGAATGCCACAAGGTGGGACTGTTACCTTTGTACTTGTTCCAGTTATATTAATAGCTTTTCGTCGTGGAATAGTAGCTGGCCTTATTACTGGTTTTTTAATTGGATTACTACAAGTAGTTACAGGGCGTTTTTATGCTGCACCGTTGTCATTTGAAATCGTTATTATACAAGTAGCAATTGACTACTTTATTGCATTTATGGTAGCAGGATTTGCTGGATTATTAAGACCTGCATTTATGAAAGCGTTTGAACAGAAGGATAAGATGAAGATGGCTACTGCTGTAATTA
The DNA here is from genome assembly GCF_038637725.1 of Psychrobacillus sp. FSL H8-0483. NCBI lineage: Bacteria > Bacillati > Bacillota > Bacilli > Caryophanales > Bacillaceae > Psychrobacillus > Psychrobacillus sp. FSL H8-0483. The sequence continues at coordinate 3,400,955 of NZ_CP152052.1, read as the reverse complement.
CTGGGGCATTCATTGCAGCATTTCTTCGTTACCTTGCACATGTACTTTCTGGAATACTGTTCTTTGGAGAATTTGCTGGTGATCAAAATGTAATTTTATATTCGCTAATATATAATTCTACCTATATGATTCCAGTATTTTTACTGGCGGCATTTATCTGTGTGATTTTGTTTGTAAAAGCTCCACGCCTTGTACTGCCGAATAAAGCATAAATATGATATGATTATTGTACAGTTAAGTGAAGAAGGGATCTTATAAGATGATTGTACAAACAAATGAAGAGTTAGAGGCGTTAAAAAAAATAGGGCGTATTGTTGCGGAAGTTCGAGACGTAATGAAAGCTGCAACTAAACCTGGTATCACAACTAAAGAAATCGATGAAATCGGTGGCAAGCTCTTCAAAGAAAATGGCGCGATTTCAGGACCTATGGGAGAATATGATTTCCCAGGATATACTTGTATTAGTGTGAACGAAGAAGTGGCACATGGTATTCCAGGTTCACGTGTTATTAAAGAAGGCGATATGGTTAATATTGATGTATCAGGTTCTTTGGATGGGTATTTTGCAGATACAGGTATTTCTTTTGTCGTTGGAGAAGGTTATCCGGAAAAAGAAAAATTATGTGCAGTAGCAGAGAGTGCATTTAATCGTGCGATGTTAAAAGTAAAAGCAGGTGCCCGTTTAAATCAAATCGGGAAAGCTGTTGCAAGAGAAGCGAAGGATAATGGTTTGCATGTAATCATGAATCTAACTGGTCATGGAATTGGGAAATCCCTACATGAAGCACCTCAGCATGTTTTGAATTACTACGATGCTTGGGATCCGACGATTTTAAAAGAGGGCATGGTACTTGCAGTAGAGCCTTTTATCTCTGAAAAAGCAGAGCATATTGTCGAATCGGGAGATGGCTGGACATTTGTAACACCAGATAAATCATTAGTTGCGCAAATTGAGCACACGATTATCGTTACAAAAGAAGCTCCGATTTTATTAACAAAATTAGATTAAATAGAAAAACGCCTTCGAACTTTAACGTTTCGAAGGCGTTTTTTTGATAACTAATATTCCTACTAGGAGTACACTACTTAAGAATAAAGAAGCCGATGTAATTAATAAATCATCAAATTTGTGACGAGCAGCAATTCCAATAAAAGCCCAGATGAAAACGAGGACAATAGCCCGATCATTGTAATGATAGCGGAAATGAAGAGCGATGGCTGTAGCTATGGTCATGAAAATAACAACCCATAGTGATGTCGTCATTCCAAATCCACCAAACTCATAATAGGTTAAAACAAAGTCAAGATTGGTAATTGTAGCAACAAAAGTCCAACCTAAGTAAATAGAAATAGGTACTCTACTCTTCCAGTTTTCTTCTTCTGTAGAATAAGTCATATAAAGAATAAAAAAAGTCCAAAGTAAGGCAATGATCGTAATGAGAGAATAACTAAATAGTTCATAATGCCAGAAAAAGATCCACGCAATATTAAAAATACAACTAGCAACGAATAATAACACGCGATTCCATGGAATTTTGGACGTAATTCTATACTCACGAATGACATTCCATAACCAAAATGCTAATAAGATATAGATAAGAATCAAAATGGAAAATGCATAATTAGCTGGCGTGAATAATGCAGGTATTCTATTTGATATAGCCTCAGAGGTTTGATTGTTTATAGGAAGTGTGTCTGCGAGTATATTCACAGTAACAGTAGAGATAAAACTGAAAATCAAAAGTATGATCTTTACCATGGATTCCCCTCCTTCTATTTAATAAGTATACCTTTGAAATATCCCTACTACAAATGACAATTATGAATGTTATGTGACTAAAAACAGAATAATTCTAATTATACAAAACATGATATAATAGACTTCTAAACTATCTTTATAGGAGGAATATCCACATGCTTGAACAAGCTTATCCACTAGTATGGGACTTAGACCGTTTTTTCAAAGGAGGGAGTAGTTCACCTGCCCTTCGCACACATTTAGATGAAGTGAAAGCTAAATTGACTGCTTTCGAAAGTATACTACAAGAACTCTCTGTACCAACTTCCGTAAAAGATGTACACCAAATTGAAAATATAATAAACGAAGTGAAGGATATTGCGTTGAATTTGTCTGAAGGAGGAGCAGTAATTGGCTGTTTCTTGGCTCAAGATACAACGGATAAAAAAGCTGCATTACTGCAAGGAGAAGTTGGTTCCATGTATGCAAAATTTTCTTCCCAAATGCTTGTTATTCAACAAGTCTTTAGTAAGACGGAAGAAACAATATGGCAAGAATTACTGCAAACAGAAGAACTCTCGGCATTTGCTTTTGTATTAAATGAATGGAGAGAAGAAGCAAAGAAAATGCTTTCAGAAAAAGAAGAAGATATGATTACTACACTTGGTGTGGATGGCTATCACGCTTGGGGTCAACTATATGATTTACTTGTTGGTGATATTCGTATCAAATTAACGATTGATGGAGAAAAGAAAGAGCTTTCTGTTGGTCAAGCAAATAACTTAAGCTCTCATGAAGATGCAACAATTCGCCAGGAATCTTTCGAAGCGTTAGAAGCTGCATGGACTGAAAAAGAGGAGTTCTTTGCAAAAACGCTAAATCACTTAGCCGGTTTCCGATTAGCTATTTATGAAAAAAGAGGTTGGGATTCTGTCTTACAAGAACCACTTCAAATAAACCGTATGAAACAAGAAACACTGGATGCAATGTGGGGAGCTATTTCCAAAAATAAAGGACCATTTGTCGAATATTTAAATAAAAAATCGGCTATGCTAGGCGAGGATGGTATGCATTGGTATGACTTAGATGCGCCAGTGAGTGCGTCAACAGAGAAGATGGACTTCCAACAAGGAGCAGCGTTTATTTTAAAGCATTTTAAAGAATTTGGTCCTAAGCTAGAAGCGTTCTCAAGAAATGCATTTGAACAAGGCTGGATAGAAGCTGAAGATCGTCCGAATAAACGTCCAGGAGGATTTTGTACGGATATGCCGGCATCAGAAGAGTCACGTATCTTCATGACGTATAGTGGATCTATGTCCAATGTTTCTACACTAGCTCATGAATTAGGACATGCTTTCCATTCATATGCTTTAAGACCGGTACACTGGATGAACCGTCAGTACGCTATGGGTGTTGCCGAAACAGCTTCTACATTTGCTGAGATGATTGTAGCTGACGCAGCAGTAAAAGAAGCGAAGTCAAATGATGAGAAAATTGCTCTTCTAGAAGATAAAATTCAGCGAAGTGTTGCGTTTTTCATGAACATCCATGCACGTTTTCTATTTGAAACTAGATTTTACGAAGAACGTAAGAATGGAATAGTTTCTGCAGCGAGATTAAATGAATTAATGGAAACTGCTCAAAAAGAGGCATATGGTGATGCTTTAATAACAACGCATCCTCATTTTTGGGCATCTAAATTGCACTTCTATATTACGGAAGTTCCTTTCTATAACTTCCCATATACATTTGGGTATTTATTCTCCTTAAGCATTTATGCGAAAGCAATCAATGAAGGAACTAATTTTGAAGAAAAATATATTGCTTTACTACAAGATACAGCAGTTATGACCGTAGAAGATTTGGCCATGAAGCATTTAGAAGAAGATATTACGAAAGAAGCGTTTTGGATAAAAGGAATTGACCTTTGCATTCAGGATGTGAATGAGTTTATGCAATTAACTAATGCAAAAGGGTGAAGGTGTTTGATTTATTTAGAAGGGGATACTTGTTATTTACGGACATTAAACATAAAAGATGCACCAAGCCTTGCAAATATTGTGTATCGAAATAAGATGTATTGGTCCATCTTTGAACCATTACATCGGGATGATTATTATACGACAACTGTTCAACGAGAAAAAATCAGAGAATCTCTTATGCTCATGGAAGAGAAAAGAGAGTTTAGCTTTGGTATCTTTGAGCATAAGACAGATCAAATAATCGGCAATATTTCTTTATATAGTTTAAAGCGAATGCCATTTTCCAGCGGTCTTATTGGATATTCAATGGATCAACAATTTGTAGGGAAAGGTATTGCATCAGAGGCGGTTCATCTAGTTAAAGCGTTTGGATTTGAACATGTCCATTTAAATCGAATAGAGGCGTATGTATCTCCACGAAATTTCGGTTCTATTAAAGTATTAGAGAAGAATAGCTTTCTACGTGAAGGTTTGCTTCGAAGTCTCTTATTTATTAACGGCAAATGGGAAGATCACTATATGTACGCTTCCATAAGTGAAGACCATTGAAAGGGTAAGAGTATTTATAAAAAAATAAAAAGTTGGTTATTCAGTGATGAATAGCCAACTTTTTGTCAATTTCCCGGGAAATACTTTACTTTTTGTCGATATTTCCATCTGTCACTAAGTCCAAACGACCCGTATTAGGGTCAATAATTAATCCATGAACATGAACATCTGGAATCATAAGTGGGTGATTTCGAATCATGTCTACGCTATGTAAAACGCTTTTTTCGACATCTGAAAAGCCTTCAAGCCATTCTTCGACGTTGACACCAGAATACTTCATAATATCAAAAATTCGAGGGTCTACACCTCGTGCAGTCATCTTCTCCAAGATTTTATCTGTTTGAATTGAACTCATACCACAATCATGATGTCCTATTACATAAATTTCATCGGCTTGAAGTTCATAGACCGCAACGATTAAACTACGCATAATACCTCCAAATGGATGATTAATAACAGCACCAGCACTTTTCACAATTTTTACATCGCCGTTTTTAAAATTCATCGATTTTGGAAGCATTTCAACAAGTCGAGTATCCATGCATGTGAGAATAACTATACGCTTATCAGGAAACTTGGTAGTTAAATAAGGAGCATAAAGTTTATTTTTTACAAATGATTCATTGTAAGATAATATTTCATTTAAATTAGGCAAAGAAATTCCCCTTTCATTTTCTATATATTATTTTATATGAAATAAAAGAGGATTTCCTCTTTTAAATAATGTGTTAAGTAAAATTGATTATTCACTCTTTTTCATTACTTAGTTATTTTTTGCTTACGTCCAGTAATAAATTGTGACTTACCAGTTCCAATTGCAACAGATTGTAAAGGTTCAGGTGCAAGATGAACAGGTACCTCAATAACATTCGTAAGCCACACTTCAAAATCTTTCAAAAGTGCTCCGCCACCTGTTAAGACAACTCCATGATCTACAATATCTCCAGAAAGCTCCGGGGGACATATTTCAAGTGTTGCACGAATAGCTTCGAGAATAGTTTCTAGAGATTCTTTCAACACCACTTGAATTTGTGTAGAAGAAAGACTAATCGTTTTAGGTAAGCCTGTCACAAGATCTCTTCCTCGGATCTCCATATGTTCTACTTCATGTGGTACCAAAGCATGACCTATCGTTTTCTTAATTAATTCTGCAGTAGGTTCGCCTATTATGACATTATACTCTTTGCGAACAAAATGAATAATGCCTTCATCCATTCGATCACCCGCAGCTTTTACAGTATTGGAAGCAACTACACCACCAAACGAGATAATCCCAACTTCCGTAGTACCACCGCCGATATCTATAATCATACTTGCCACTGGCTCATTAACTGGTAGTCCAGCACCAATTGCTGCCGCAACGGGCTCTTCCATTAGATATACTTCTTTTGCTCCACTTTGGCGAACAGCATCCTGAATTGCTCGACGTTCCACTGATGTTGCACCAGAAGGAGTACATACAACCACTGTTGGTTTTCGAAGTGCTGTACCGAGTTTTTTACTAGCTTTCTGCATGATTAGTTTCAATAGTTGTGTAGTAATATCAAAATCAGCAATTACCCCATCCTTTAAAGGGCGAATAACTTCGATTGAAGTAGGGGTTTTACCTATCATTTTTTTCGCTTCTTCACCGAAAGCAATAATTTCTCTTGTCTTGGTATTTACTGCTACTACTGTTGGTTCATCTATAAGTAATCCTTTGTTTTTAGTATAGACTAATGTATTTGCTGTTCCTAAATCTATTCCTATATGTGAGTTTGAAAACATTTTTGTCTTCCTCCATTCCAATGATACAAAGTAAGTATAATAGAAAAATCTCCACTTGCCATATGTAACATAATGGAACTTTACGTATGTTTCAGGCTAATACAGTTAAATATTCTCAAGAATAACTCGATAAATGATCCAATAGTACCTGCTCGTAATCTTTTTGAAATACTTTTGTTCCATAAATGAAAGGAAAAAGAGATGTCATGACAAATAACTGAAAATAAAAAAACAACCGCAAAATTTGCGGTTGCCTTGAATTAATATTTTTCAGATGGTTTTTGATCAATAATAATTGAATCATGTGTATTCATTGGTTTAGCAAAGTAATGCATAATGACATAACCAACAATACCCAAACATGCTGTAAAACCAAGAACTGTAACTAAAAATAAGCCCATTATCATACACCTCACTTGATATGCTACTGTTATTATAGCTTAATCTAAGTAGAAAAGTAAGTAGAAAAATTTAGAATCTCTTAAGTTAGAATTAAAATGCCCAGTTTCCATTACGGAAGACAGGTTCAGTGGTGCCATCTTCTTTAATTCCGTCAATATTCATTTTATCGGAACCAATCATAAAGTCGACATGTGTGATACTTTCGTTCAATCCATTTTCTGCTAGCTCTTCTCGACTCATCTTCTTACCACCCTCTAAGCAGAAAGCATATGCACTTCCAATAGCTAAGTGATTAGAAGCATTTTCATCGAACAAAGTGTTGTAAAATAACAAATTAGAATTAGAGATTGGTGAATCATGTGGTACAAGAGCAACTTCACCTAAGTAGTGTGAGCCTTCATCGGTAGCAACTAGATTTTCAAGTACTTCTTGACCTTGCTCTGCCTCCACTTTTACAATGCGACCATTTTCAAAAGTAATAGTGAAATTATCAATAATGTTACCACCATAGCTAAGCGGCTTACTACTAGCTACATAGCCATCTACACCTGTTTTTAGAGGAACAGTAAACACTTCTTCTGTTGGCATATTTGCCATGAAGTCTTCGCCTTTTTCATTCACACTGCTAGCACCACACCATAAATGTCCTACAGGGAGTTCAATTGTTAAGTCCGTGCCAGGAGCAGTATAGTGCAATTTTTTGTAGTTTTTATCATTTAAATAATCTACTTTTGTATGTAGAAGGGAATCATGCTCTTTCCAAGCAGCAACCGGATCTTCTAAGTCAGCACGAACTGCTTTGAAAATAGCCTCCCAAAGTGCAGGTACTTGTTCTTCTTCTGATAGATTAGGGAACACTTTTTGTGCCCAATTTTTGGAAGGAGATGCAATAACCGTCCAACTAATTTTATCAGATTGTACATATTGACGATATTTACTCAAAGCTTGACCAGTTGCTTTTTGGAATGCTGCAATTTTTGATGGATCCATTCCTTTTAAAAGGTCTGGACTTTGACTCATGATACTCATAAATGCAGCACCTTGTTCTGCTAAAAGCTCTCTTTCTTGCACTTTCCATGAAGGGAAAAAGTCAAAGGATTCTTTTGGTGCTAAATCATAACGTAAACGAGTTATTTCATCATCAGAAAAGTCTACAAATACTTGGTTAGCTCCTACTTCATAAGCTTTTTTTGTAACTAAACGCACAAGTTCCACACTATCGATAGTGGCAGCAATATATAAATTTTGTCCAGGTTGAATGTTCACCCCTACTTGTACAGCCAATGCAGCATATTTTTCTAATTTCATATTAAAAGATGACATATTCATACTTCCTTTCTGTAATTAATTTAATAATATCAGTTTTCAGGCTATTTAATCAATGTTCTTATGTAAAGAAATATGTCAAATATTGTCCTTTATTAGTGAATTTATATTATAGGAGATAAAGTTTTATATTAAGAAATAATTTTTTTAGCCGAAATAAAATACAGAAATAGAATGTGGGGGTAAGTGAATGGATAAGTCTACAGTAATCGGTCTAATAGTAGGGTTTGTTGCTTTATTATCTGGGATAGTTATGAAAGGAGTAACACTAAGTGTTCTGTTAAATCCAGCTGCTATATTAATTATCGTTTTCGGGACAATCGCTACAATTGTTATCGGATTCCCAATGAATGAGTTAAAAAGAGTACCAAAGCTTTTCGGAGTAATTTTCAAAGAGACTAAGCTAGTGCCTGATCATGAAGTTATTAAACTGTTCTCGAACTGGGCGGATTTGGCTCGGAGAGAAGGATTACTTGCTTTGGAAAGTAAGACATCTGAAGTGAATGATCCATTTTTAAAAAATGGTTTAACATTAGCAATTGATGGTCAAAATGCCGATTACATTAGAGATGTATTAACAGAAGAGATAGACGCATTAGAAGAGAGACATGCAGGTGGAGCACATATTTTCTCACAAGCTGGTACATATGCTCCAACCCTAGGGGTACTTGGAGCTGTAGTTGGTCTAATTGCTGCTTTAGGTGACATGAATGATATTGATAAATTAGGACATGCCATTTCTGCAGCATTTGTTGCTACATTACTTGGGATTTTTACTGGATATGTACTTTGGCATCCATTTGCAAATAAATTAAAACGTAAGTCTAAACAAGAAATTCGTCAAAAAACGATGATGTTAGAGGGTATCCTATCTGTTTTAGAAGGAGATGCACCACGTGTCATTGAACAAAAGCTTGCTTCCTATCTATCAATGGCGGAACGCAAAAAAGTATTAAACGAAAGCGGGGAGGCTGGCCTTGGCAAAGAAGCATAAAAAACATAAGGAAGAAGAGGAAATGAGTGAATCATGGCTACTTCCTTATGCAGACATACTAACTTTATTATTAGCACTGTTTATTGTTCTTTTTGCATCTAGTACGGTAGATCAAGCGAAATTAGAACAAATGTCTCAAGTATTTAATCAAATATTTGATAGTGGATCAGGTTTATTGGAGCAGCCTTCACCGGTAAATGTACCAGTTACACCAAATGATTCTACTGAGGATAGTGAAAGTTCAGCTTATGTAGAGGATCAGCAAGCCTTGTCGAAGATTCAAGACAGTGTCGATGAATATATTGCGGTGAATGCTTTAGAGAAGCAATTTGCAACTAAGCTAACAGATGAGGGATTACTTGTAACGATTCGAGATAGTATTTTATTTGATACTGGAAAAGCAGAAGTGAATCCAGAATATAGACAAATTGCAGAAGATATATCGGATCTATTAGTATTTGATCCACCTAGAAATGTTGTCATAACTGGACATACGGATAATATACCGATAGCTAGTAGTGAATTTGCATCTAACTGGGAGCTCAGTGTGATGCGTTCTGTCAATTTTTTGAAAATACTTGTAAGAGATAATTCAATAGACCCGCTTTATTTTAGTGCAAAGGGTTATGGAGAATTTAAGCCTGTTGCTTCTAATGATACGGTAGAAGGTCGTGCTAAAAATAGACGTGTAGAAGTTTTAATCCAACCACGAGTACTAGAAGATGGCACTTTAAACGACGCTCCACAATAACTCGTACTTAAGCTGACAACTATAAAAAAAATAGTTGTCAGTTTTTCTTTTGACTTTTTGAAACAAAAGTTTATAATTAAAACAAAAGTTCATTCAAGAGAGGAGGGAATTAGATTGGACTCAAAGGAAATGAAAATCTTAAAGTACCTTAGAAAAAATCCTTACGCATCTCAATTAGAAATTGCGAATGATCTGCAAATGTCTAGACCAGCTGTAGCTAATATTATTTCTCAGCTCATTAAGACTGGAAAAATAACGGGGAGAGCTTATATTTTACCCGAGAAAAAAGAAATTATTTGTATTGGTGGAGCAAATGTAGATAGAAAATACATTGTAAAAAATAAATTGCAAATGGGTACTTCTAATCCGACTACTAGCTTACAAAGCATTGGTGGAGTTGCAAGGAATATCGCCGAAAATTTAGGGAGATTAGGTCATACAGTTCGATTACTATCTGTAGTAGGTAATGATATGGAGTATGAGTCTATTGAAAAAGCCTCTAGCCACTGGATGAATTTATTTTCTGTTGAAAAAATACCGAACCATTCGACGGGAACTTATTCTGCCATATTAGATTCTCAAGGGGAAATGCTGTTTGCATTAGCAAACATGGATATTTACGATCAATTTACAGTGGACTATCTGAAAAAACAAGAAGCTCATTTAACAAATGCACAGCTGTTAATCATTGATATGAACTGCCCTAAAGATGTCATTGAACATATACAAGCACTTTCTAGCGGTCATAAAATACCATTAGCTATTATTCCTGTATCGTCACCGAAGATGGAAAGGATGCCTCAATCCTTAGAAGGAATTGAGTGGTTAATTGCTAATAAGGATGAAGCAGAAACTTATTTTGAAATGAAAATAGAGGATGAAGCCTCTTGGAAAAAGGCTGCCGAACTATTTGTTCAAAAAGGTATTAACCATGTAGTTATTACAAACGGTAGTAAAGGAGTAGTTTTGGCAGGACGAGATATGGAGACGGCTTTTGCTCCTGCTATAGTGGTGGATGATGTAATAGATGTAACAGGAGCAGGAGATGCATTTGTATCAGCCACACTCCACGCGTGGTTAGAAGGTGCCGAGATTCATCAAGCAGTAAGTACTGGTATGGTGAACGCAAGTAAAACTTTACAATCAGCGGAAACAGTTCGAACAGAGCTTTCTAAAGTAAGTTTAATTAATGAATTGGAGGAATATACAAGATGAAAAAATATATAACATACTCACAAGAGGTAGAACAAGGATTGGCAGCAGGAAAGGCGATCGTTGCTTTAGAATCAACTATTATCTCACACGGAATGCCTTACCCACAAAACGTAGAAATGGCAAGAAAAGTGGAGCAGATTATTCGTGACAACGGTGCTGTTCCAGCAACTATTGCGATAATGGACGGAAAGATTAAAATTGGTCTGTCAGAGGAAGAACTGGAGACGCTAGGTACAAGTAAAAATGCAAGAAAAACTTCAAGAAGAGATCTTCCATATGTAGTTGCCTCTAAAGAAATTGGAGCTACAACAGTTGCAACAACAATGATCTGTGCAGAGCTTGCTGGTATTAAAATGTTCGTAACTGGTGGTATTGGTGGTGTGCATAGAGGTGCTGAAACGACGATGGATATTTCAGCTGACTTAGAAGAGCTTGCTTCTACAAATGTAGCAGTAGTTTGTGCAGGAGCAAAATCTATCTTGGATATTGGCTTAACTTTAGAGTATTTAGAAACAAAAGGTGTGCCAGTAGTTGGTTTCCAAACGGATTCATTCCCAGCATTTTATACATCAACAAGCGCATTCGATGCTAACTTCCGTTTGGACGAGCCAAAAGAAGTTGCAGAAATGCTTAAAACAAAATGGGAATTAGGGTTAAACGGAGGAGCTATTATTGCAAATCCAATTCCAGCAGAATTCTCATTAGATGAAGCTTATATCAATGACATCATTCATACTGCTTTAAAAGAAGCAGAAGAAAACGACATTAAAGGAAAGGATGTTACGCCATTCTTACTTGGAAAAGTAAAAGAATTAACAGAAGGTAAATCATTAGATTCCAATATTGAACTTGTATACAACAATGCAAGAGTTGGAGCTAAAATCGCTGTAGAATTAAATAATCTATAATAAAAATCCTTCCCTAGTTTAGTTGGGGAAGGATTTTCTTTTTCTATTTTCTCAAGTTTCCTAGCTCAGCTGCAATTGCTTGCATTTCGCTTGGACTGAATGTATCTCTTTTTTTCACCATTTCATATAAATAAACTAGATCATCGTATTCAGTTGCATTAAAATTTTCTGGCTTCATGGCATCAACGTTCACCATACGAAGCTTTTCTTTTATTGTTTCAATCATATACGTTACATTTTCAACAGAAGGTTCTGATAAATTCATCGTTTTGTACCTGCCTTTCAACTTTAGAGCCTCAACTAACAATCAGTGGTGTCACTGATTGAAGTTTCACTTTATCATTTCATGCTCCGTATAGATTGTCAATTACTAAATAGATTTTGCTGCTTTGGCTGCTTCTTTTTCTTCTTTCAATTTTTCTTGAATTCGTTTTGTTTCATAAATTACTACTCCAGAAAGACCAAGAAGTCCTATTAAGTTTGGAATAGCCATTAATCCATTTGCAATATCAGAGAAAGTCCAGATTAGATCTAGAGAAACTACTGAACCGATATATACCATGATGACAAACGCAATACGGTAAACGATTAATAAAGAAGGGTTTTTAAATAAGTATTGGAAACATTTTTCTCCGTAATATGCCCATCCGAATATTGTAGAAGTAGCAAAGAAGATTAATCCAATTGCTACAACGATTGGTCCCCAATCCCCTAGGAAGTGACCAAATGATGCTGAAGTTAACTCATTTGCTGCAAGGCTAGTGTTTTTATACATACCTGACATTACAATAGTAACACCGGTAATAGAGCATATTAGGAATGTATCTAAAAATACTTGTGTCATCGAAACAAGTGCCTGACGCCCTGGCAGATCCGTTTTTGCGGCAGCAGCGGCAATAGGAGCAGATCCAAGACCAGCTTCGTTGGAGAATACGCCTCGAGCGATACCATAACGGATTGCTGCACCGATTGCACCACCAGCAGCAGCCTCACCTGAAAATGCCATTTTAAAAATGGTAGCAAATGCGTCAGGTACAGCAGTTATGTTCGTAACCATAACGATTAATCCTGCTAGTAAATAAAATATGGCCATAACTGGTACGAATATAGCGGTAACATTACCTATTGATTTAATACCACCTAGAATAACTAGTGCAGTAAATACTGTTAGTACAACACCAGTAATCCAAGTATCTAGTCCAAATGTTGACTTTACTACACCAGCAACAGAGTTAGATTGAGTCCCATTTCCAATACCAAATGCAGCAATTGCACCAAAGATTGCAAATAAAACAGCCAACCATTTTTGCTTTAAACCATGTTCAAGATAGTACATAGGACCACCAGCCATTTGTCCTTTAGCATCTTTTACACGATATCTAACTGCTAGAATAGCTTCACTATATTTAGTCACCATTCCGAAGAAAGCAGAAAACCACATCCAAAATATTGCACCTGGCCCACCAAGTACAACAGCTGTAGCCACCCCTACAATATTTCCTGTTCCCACTGTTGCAGCGAGTGCAGTAGTTAGTGCTTGGAATTGAGAAATATCCCCTTCTGCAGATTTATCATGCTTTTTAGAGAATACTAGTCTTAAAGCAACGGGTAAAAGCCTAACTTGTAAAAAACCGACACGAACTGTTAAATATATACCTGTACCAACGATTAAGATTAGGAGAGGAATTCCCCAAAGAACACTTGAAATACTACCTAAGATCTCATTCAATTTTTCCATTTTAATTTACCCCCATTTCAATTTTACTCCTACTATTTAAATCCTCTTATTACAATATTCATAAAATTCAGTCTGGTAGTCAAGGTAATTTTTAAAAATATAAATAATTAGTTTGATTCTTTTTGGTGGAGGGTATAATGGAATCATGTATATGTTAAATTTGGAGGTAATTTTATGAGTGAAAATAAATTTGTTAAAGGTATTATTTTTGGAGCTATAATTGGTGGAGCATTAACCATGTTTGATAGAAAGACAAGAGATTCTGTAATGAATAAAACTAGGTACGTAAGAAATGAAATTCAGTATTACAGTAAAAATAAAGAAGAGTTAAAAACTACTATTGAAGAACAAATAACAAAGTGGAAATCGGTATATGAACAATTAGCTTCGGATGTAAATTATATATCGCAGAAAGTTAATGAAGCGAAGGAAATCACGCCTCAAGTGAAAAACTTAGTAACAGAAACGAAAGATACATTTGCCCATTCAAAAGAAGAGTACAAGTCAATTGTTGTTACCGAACAAGATGAAATGAGTATCTTTGAACACCAAAAGCAAAACTAGAAAAGAAAGGAGAGGAAGAGGTGGTGGGTCAAAGAGATGAAAAAGATAATACCCAAAAAAAAAAAAGCTTCATCCTCTACTAGTTGGTTTGAAAAGTTAAAATTATTTAGTATCAAAAAGAAAGAAATAGTAACGGAAGAATCTCATGATTTAACGACATGGATGGGATATTTCAAACAACTATTATTTAATATACAAAAAACGGATATAACGGGATTTGGAGCGCAGTTAGCATACTTTTTCTTGCTCTCCTTATTCCCGTTACTTATTTTTATCGTTACGTTATTACCTTATTTAAATTTGGACGAAGCACAAGTTTTTCGACTTATAGAAAACTATGTTCCAATTGACGTTTTTATTCTTATAGAAAAAACGATTTCTGATGTATTAGTCACTCGAAATGGTGGGCTATTATCCTTAGGGCTTATAGGTACAATTTGGTCTGCTTCTACCGGTATGAATGCTATCGTTAAATCATTAAATAGATCGTATAATTTGGTGGAATCTAGACCATCTTTTATCGTTAGAGGAATGTCGGTTATTTTCACCTTATTACTGATCATGTTGTTAATAATTGCGTTAGTATTACCTGTGTTTGGTCAACAAATCGGTACCATATTATTTTCATATTTTGGATTTGAAAAGAGTTTTGTGGAATTTTGGAATAATTTAAGATGGACATTTAGTCCTCTCATCATGTTTATTGTGTTAGTTGCACTATATTGGATTGTTCCAAATAAAAAACTCTTTTTAAGAAGTGTCATTCCAGGAGCGGCTTTTGCCGCAATTGGCTGGATTGTAGTTTCTCTCTTATTCTCCTACTATGTAAGTAATTTCAAGAGCTACTCTGCTACTTACGGAAGTATTGGGGGAATCATCGTCCTTATGTTATGGTTGTATTTTTCAGGAATTATTTTATTAGTTGGCGGACAAATAAATGCAGTTATGCACGAAAGAAGAATTGCTTTAAAACAAAAAAAGGGGCTGTCCAATAAGCCCATAATTTGAAGCAGGTGTAGAAAAACGAGTCTTTTTCTACACCTGTTTTTTGTATACTTTTTATTAAAACTACTATTTTTTGTAGGCAATTGATTGTAGTGAAGGACGGCGACTCCAGCGGGAATAGCAGGTGTTTTCTGCACCGTTAGCGAAGCGGCAGGTGCATGAGCTGAAGGCCCCGCAGGAGCGAAAGCGACGAGGAGACTGAAGCCATGCCCGCGGAAAGCGTCCGTCTGGAACGGAAATCAATACATTGGAAAAGGGACCATCTCTCAGTCAGTGTATGACTTTAGGGTCAGAGCCTTTATATATTTCTATTTAACATTCTTAAACCATTTAGAATAACTAAGATTGTACTTCCTTCATGGCCAATAACACCTAGTGGTAAGTCGACGACTTGTAGGAAGTTGGAAATGATTAAGACGGCTATAATAGAAATAGAGAATACGATATTTTGTTTTACTATACGCTGCATTTTACGTGACATTTTCACTGCATACGCAATTTTCGATAAATCGTTCTTCATTAATACGACATCTGCAGTTTCTAGTGCTACATCGGTTCCTTCTCCCATTGCAAATCCTGTCGTAGCGGTCGCAAGTGCAGGAGCATCATTAATACCATCTCCGACCATACCTACAAATTTATGCTCCTCCAACAGTTCTTTCATATGCTTCACTTTTGTTTCAGGAAGACATTCTGCAATGTATTGATCAATACCCGCTTCTTTTGCAATTACTTTGGCTGTTTTTTCATTGTCACCAGTAAGCATAACGGTTTTAATTCCTAACGATTGCAAGAGTTTAATCGCATCTTTAGCTTCTTCACGCACTGTATCTTTTAAGGCTGCGGCAGCTGCAATTCCTTTTTCATCTCGCATAAAGATAACCGTTTTTCCTTCATCAGCAAGAGCTGCTGCAATTCCATCATAGAACGAGAAAGCATCCTCTTTATTTACAAATTCAGGTTTACCGACTAAAATCGTTTGTTCATCAATTATTGCTTGTAAACCAAATCCTGGTTTATCTTCTATATGAATAAGTGCTAATTGATCAATACCTTCCGACTTAGCATAGGAAGTGATTGCTTGTGCAAGTGGGTGATTAGATTGTGCTTCTATGGTAGCTAACGTTGTTAATGTAGTTAAGTAATCCAAATCTTCCCGTACAAAGAAATCGGTTACGATTGGTTTTCCTCGTGTTAAAGTACCTGTTTTATCAAATGCAATTGCTTTCATTTCACTTACGTTTTCTAAATGCATACCACCTTTAAACAAAATACCACTTTTTGCACCATTTGAAATGGCTGCTAGCGTCGCTGGCATAATAGCTGCGACAAGTGCACAAGGCGAAGCAACAACTAATAAAACCATTGCTCGATAGAAAGTTGTATTCCAGTCCCATCCTAGCAAATAATGCGGTAGGAACATCATCAAACCAACTGTAACTAAGACTAGTTTTACATACCTACCTTCAAATCTTTCGATGAATTGCTGTGCTGGTGATTTTTCATCTTGTGCGCTTTGCACAAGATTAATGATCTTTTGGAAAAGCGTGTCTTCATTTGCTTTTGTCATTTCCATTGTAATGGCACCGCTAATGTTTACAGTACCAGCGAATAACTCGTCAGTTGATTGTTTAGAAACTGGGATTGACTCTCCGCTAATTGCGGATTCATCAATTGCTGTAGTGCCACTAATAATTTTTCCGTCCGCAGGAATTCTTTCTCCAGGTCTCACAACTAATTGATCACCTATAAAAAGGTCGCTTACTGAAACACGAGTTGAGGAACCATCACTATTTAATCTCCACGCCTCTTCGGGTTGAAGCTTCATCAGTGATGAAATTTCTTTTCTGCTCTTATTCATTGTATACGTCTCTAATGCACCGCTTAAAGCAAAGATAAAGATTAATATAGCACCTTCAGTCCAGTATCCTATAATGGATGAACCAATAGCGGCTAATATCATAAGCATTTCTACGTTTAACTCTTTTTCTTGTATAGTTGCCTCCAAACCTTCTTTTGCCTTAGCAAATCCACCAATAACAAATGCTAACAAATAAAAAATGGTAGAGGCTGTTTCATAATCGGATCTCCCAAGCCCCCATGCTACTAAAATTAATACACCAGAAAAAAGTGCAGCGAATAATTCAATATGGGGAAGCAGCGATTTAAAAAATGATTGTTTCTCATCTTCGTGTATTTGAATAGTTGACATGTAATTTCCTCCTTGATAATGATATTCACTATTAATACTCGGTAAAATAGACTAAAACTGGATTTCTACAAGAGAAGATCCAGTTTTTATAGTTAATATTAATTTATAATTATTATAATCTAGAGGAGTTGTTACGTCAACAAATTAAAATTAATTAAATACACGTTCTTTGTAAGCAGATAATTTTTCTAACGAAGATTTATCTACATCAGCATGTAAGCTGTTACCATGAGAGTCCATCGTTACAACTGCAGTAAATTTCTCCACTCGTAAATGCCACATTGCTTCTGGAATACCAAATTCCATTAAATCAACGCCTTCTACACCTTTAATGCAGTCTGCATAGTACTGAGCTGCGCCGCCGATTGCATTTAAGTAAACACCACCATGTTCAGAAAGTGCCGCAAGTGTTTTTGGTCCCATACCACCTTTACCAATAACCGCACGGATACCGAATTTCTTCATAATATCTCCTTGATATGGTTCCTCACGAATAGAAGTAGTTGGACCAGCAGCGCGTACATGCCAATTGCCTTCATCATCTTTTTGCATAACTGGACCACAGTGATAGATAATTTGTCCGTTTAAATCAACTGGTGCATCATGGCTCATTAAATGGTGATGAATAGCATCACGGCCAGTATACATGCGACCTGTGATCGACACAACATCTCCAACTTGTAGCGCACGAATTTGTTCTTCGGTAATAGGAGCTTGAAGTTCTACCACTTTTTTAGGTGCTTCTTCTTTTGAGTCTTCTTTAAACTCAATTTTTTCTCCGTCTTGGTAATGCCATTCCATAATTTCACCAGTAGTTGGATTGATATTGATCGCCATACGACGGTATGCCCAACAGTTGTATGCTACTGACACATAGAAGCTTGCTGGAATACGGTGCATAACGCCAATCTTACAACCTAGTAAAGTTGCTTCTCCGCCGAATCCCATCGTACCTATTCCTAGTGTGTTTGCTTTTTCTACAATATACTCTTCTAGTTTTGCAAGTTCTACATTTGGATTAATATCCTCAACTGATCGGAATAATTGCTCTTTCGCTAAATCATATCCAGAAGAACGATCTCCACCAATACCTACTCCGATGAACCCAGCAGAACAACCTTGCCCTTGCGCTTGGTAGACAGAGTGTAAAATACATTTACGAATCCCGTCCAAGTCACGACCTGCACGACCTAAGCCTTCCAGTTCAGTTGGTAAGCTATATTGAATATTTTTGTTTTCACAACCGCCACCCTTTAAAATAAGCTTCATTTCAATATAGTCGTTTTCCCATTGCTCAAATTTCATTACTGGGACACCTTCACCTAGGTTATCGCCACTGTTTGCTCCAGTTAATGAGTCAACAGAGTTCGGACGAAGCTTCGCATCCTTAGTAGCAGCGACAATTGCACGTTTAATCGCAGCTTTTATTTCAAGCTGATTGACGCCAATTGGTGTTTTAATCTTGAAAGTAGGTAGGCCAGTATCTTGGCAAATTGGAGAGACATTATCGTCTGCCATTTGTATATTATTTGTGATCGTATCTAAACTCATCGCTGCGCGAGTTCCAGCGTTTTCTGCAGCTTTTGCTTTCTTAATTGCACGTCGAACGTCTTTTGGTAAGTTCGTTGATGTTTCAGTCACTAATTCATAAATACTTTTTTCTAATTGGTCCAATTGCATTATATGTGTGCTCCTTTAGCTTTGTAAGTAATAACTCTATTAGTATACTCTTTTCTATAAATGAAAAAAAGAGTGGCTCTTAAGCCACTCTAGGATTTCTTCTCAAACTGGTCACAAAATTATAAACACTTTTAAACGATCTGAGATCTATTCTTTTGAATTTTTAAATTGATCCATTTTAAGTTCTAAATCATCCATCATTTGAATAAGGCGGTCTATATCTTCTAATTCAGTCGTTTCAGGTTCAATTGTATCTAATACTTCTAAAAACATTTGTAATCGATCTTTTAAATAAGATACTTGTTGTTCTGGATTTGAAATTTGTTTACCCACAGAAAAACACCTCACTTTATATGTTAAGGATAAAGGAAAATAAACAGAAAAGATAGGTCCAAAGAGTTATTTTACTTATTCGTGTATTTAGAATATTTACATTATTCTATTTATATGGTAAAGTTACTTTAACGCATACATAGAAAGGAGGCCGTAGTGAATAGTCGAAACCATTCAACCAGTAGAAGGAGGGGGTTCAGACATTTCACCGGCAAGACAGCCGCAAATGCAATTATGAGTACTCACAAGGAGATTAGTTATATTTAAAGGTTCAGTCCTATCTTATACAGATATCGACTGAGCCTTTTGTTGTGTCAATTTATATATTAAATGCGCCTGTTAAATTAGGTTGTCGTTTTAGTGACGAAAATCTGTTAGACACCTTCGGAAAAATGGGTTGCAAAGACCCTGTAACGAGCTTAGGAACAATTCCTAAATCCTCCATATCCATGTTGCAACGGATTTGCTTCTCTTGGCACCGCGATTCTATGCAGAAGGGGATGTGACCAACATTCTGTTTCCCGGAGTAGGCTTGGCTATTGGTTAGCGGAAAAGCGAGCGGTTTTTCGGCAGGTTACATCATAATCGTTTAACAGAGCCTATTAAATAAGAAGAACCTTTGATAAACTAAAGAATATCAATAATTTTGAATACAACAGAAGAGGTAGCTACCATGCAGCAGTTTACAAAAGTTGAACGAAATCGTTTTAGAATTTTAGTTATGATTGTATCAATATCTGGATTTTCACAGGGTATGCTTTTACCGCTCATCTCTGTCATCTTTGAGCAAGACGGAGTAAGTGCGACAATTAATGGGCTAAGCGCGACTGGTTTATACATAGGTACATTATTAATTTCACCATTTATAGAACGTCCTCTACGAAAATTTGGCTATAAGCCCATTATCATTATAGGGGGACTAACTGTTATTGTATCCTTAATGCTTTTCCCTCTTTGGAAAAGTGTTGCGTTCTGGTTTATATTACGTTTATTAATCGGAATCGGTGACCATGCGTTGCATTTTTCTACACAAACATGGATAACGAGCTTTTCTCCTCAGAATCGATTAGGGCGAAATATAGCTATTTATGGATTATCATTTGGAGTTGGGTTTGCGGTCGGACCTTTATTTGTTCAACTCGTCGAGATTTTTGAAGGGTTACCTTTTATTATATCCAGTATTCTTTGTTTATGCGCTTGGATACTTGTATTTTTTATTAAAAATGAAAAACCGGAAATCATAAAAGGGAACACGGCTTATTCAGGAGCGTGGAAACGATTTGGTGCAGCTTTTACTGTAGCTTGGGTCGCTTTTATTCCACCATTTAGTTATGGCTTTTTAGAGTCATCTTTAAACGCTATTTATCCGGTATATGCATTGCGCAATGCAATAGAAATCACCGATTTGTCCTATATACTAGCAGCCTTTTCGATAGGAGGGGTTGTTTCTCAACTACCTCTTGGCATATTGAGTGACCAAATTGGGAGAAGAAAAGTTCTTATCATCATGTTAGGACTAGGGGCAGTAACATTTGGAGCAGCAAGTTTCTTTGAGACATCTGCATTAGCAATCGGTATTTTATTTTTTATTGCGGGTACATTTGTTGGTTCCACTTTTTCTCTTGGAATTTCGTATATGGCAGACTTAACACCGAAAGAACTTCTTCCAACAGGTAATTTAATTTGTGGTATCTTTTTTAGTATGGGTAGTCTTTCAGGACCATTTTTAGGCGGTCTTTTTATACAGTTTTTTGAAGGAATAAGTTTTTTAGTACTGATCGCAATCCTTCTCGGTATACTAGCGATTATTATTTTTATTGCCAATCCTCATAAAAATAGACGTTTAATCTGAAGTTACCGCACGGTGCATATAACTGTAATAATATAATTTAAAAGAGAGTGAGTCCTTCATTGGGGTTCGCTCTCTTTTAATGATATCGGTAAACAAAACTGCACTCTATGGATTACTGAATTTTGAATCAATTATATACCACCTAACATATTATGGTTATAATGATATAAAAATGTAAAAAATGGAGGGGAGTTAAAATGGATTCAAAGTACTCGAAATTTGTATGGAGAATACTATGGCTTGTCGGTTTATTTGTATTTTTATATATTAGTAGCCAAATTGAAATGCGAGCAAGGAATATTTCAGCCACCACTTTTACCATACTACCCGTTATTTGGATTCGATCCATCGCTCCTTTTGTATTTGGCATTTACCTAGCATTACTCTTTGTCAAAGGATGGTCGATTAAGTGGAATCCGGCAATCATTCTATGCATCACAGTTCCAAGTCTCATCATGACATTTTATTTTCCTGTTCTTTTCACAATCATTCAATATACTACTATTAATCCGAATTCTTTTTCCGTAGCAATTCCATTTTGGATGAATTCTTCTTTTGATGTAATTGTTCCAATTGTAGCAGGGTTAACTTTAATGGTTGGTTTATTGGATAAAAAAGAGCTAGTGAATAAATAAACACTCAGAGGGCCTATTGCATTACTATTTACAAAAGATTGAAGTGGATATAAAAAGGCGGGCTAAAATAGTTGAGGATAGGTTACAGTATTTTAAGAGAAATTAAGGAGAAAGAGTTCAGCCCATGTGTCCGCTATAGGCGGACGCTTTCCGCGGGGTGAGCGATAAGCCATCACCGCCACTACGCGTCGTTTGTGATGTCTTATCTTTCTCACTCATCCCGCTGGAGTCGCCGCCTGCCGCTTCAATCAACAAAGTGATAAATGTTTGTAGTGCTCTCATTTAATAGAGCCATTATTTTTTGTAGCTCCAGCCGCCATCATCGTTATAAATCATTAGTTTGGACAGGCCTCCATCAATAGTTATTGTTTCACCATTAATGAAATCATTGTTTGGATCACATAAGAAAATGGCAGCTCTTGCGATGTCAGTTGGATTCCCAATTCGCTTGGAAGGATGTTGTAGGTGATCTTCTGCAGAAGGTGTATAGGTTTCTTTATTTTCATGATAAGCACTCGTGTCAATCCAACCAGGGCTAATAGCGTTTACTCTGACTTTTCCTGCTAAGCTAACTGAAAGTGCATGGGTTAGCGAAGATATGCCTCCCTTTGCTGCACTGTAACTTTCTGTATCTGCCTGAGACATAAATGCTCTCGTAGACGTCATATTGATGATAGCTGCATGTTTGTTAAAGTGAGATTGGAACAGCTTTGTTAGCATATAGGGAGCAGTTATTCCAACTTGCAATATTTCATTAAAATCTTCATAGCTACAATCGCTTAATATTCCTTTATTACTGAAACCCGCATTATTTATTAAGAAATCGATAGAGCCGTATTGTTGTATCACTTGATTTGCAAATAATTCGATATCTTCTTTTTTAGCAATATCTCCAGGGAAAAATAAATGATTGCCAGATAAGGAAGCGTGTACTTTTTGCCCAGTGGCCTCATCTTTATCTACAAAAGCAATGGTGCCTCCAAGCTTAGAAAACTCTTCAACAAGACATCTGCCAATCCCGTTAGCTCCACCAGTTATGACAAAAACTTTTCCTTGAAACATGACATCACCATTCTCTCTTATTTGAATATTAGCTGATCAATATATAATAACGCACAAAAACGAGAGAATCGAGGATAAAGGTAAAGCGCCTTAAGTATATTATTTCTACATTTCGAGGTGAAAAAATGGAAACATTTAAAGTGAGAAGAATAGATACCTTAGTTACAAAAGATCTATTCCATTTAATAAAAGAAAGTAAGAAGGAGGGGTTTCGCTTTCTGGAAAGACTAGTGAATGATTATGAAGATGGTACAAATACTTTCCATAGGCCTGGGGAATCTTTATTTGGTGTTTATACAAAGCAAGGAGTACTTATAGCTATAGGTGGACTTAATTTGGACCCTTTTTCTGAGGATCAAAAAGTTGGAAGACTGAGAAGGTTTTATGTATCAAAAGAATTTCGTAGAAGGGCTGTAGGGACATTATTGTTAAATGAAATAATTACGGAAGCAGTGAAATATTTTAACGTATTAGTGTTACATACAGATACAGTGCAAGCTGCTGCGTTTTATCATCATTTTGGATTTTTGGATGTAAATAATTACCCAAATTCTACCCATTATTTGAATTTGCAAAGTTAATAGGATTAATAATAAAAGAGACCCCCTAAATTCAATTTCTGATTTTAGGGGGGACTTTATTATTTTAATTCCAACAAGGTAACGGCTTCAACATGAGCTGTTTGAGGAAACATATCTACTGGTTGAATGTATTTTATTTCATAAACTTTTGATAAGGCTTCTAAATCTTTTGCAAGTGTCGAAGGGTTGCAAGATGTGTAAACAAAACGTTTTGGCTTGATATCTAAGATTGTTTTTAATAATTCATCATCTAGACCAGCACGTGGTGGATCTACTGTTAATACATCTGGAACAAAGCCTTCGTTTTTCCACTTTTGTAGCCATTGCTTAGCAGTACCGTGCACATATTTTGTATTGCTGAATCCATTACGTTTTGCATTTCTTTTTGCATCTTTAATAGATTCTTCCACAATATCCATACCCCGAACTTCTTTTGCATTTTTTGCAAGCCAAAGTCCAATGGTACCAACTCCACAATAAGCATCTACTACTGTTTCTTGTCCTGTAAGTGCTGCAGCTTTTTCGATTTCGCTATATAGATGCCCGGTTTGCTCGGGATTCAACTGGAAAAATGCTCGAGCCGATAAGTCAAAAGCAAGCTCTCCAAGTTTTTCATGAATTGTTTCTTTCCCATGCAAGTTAAATGTAGTGTCACCAAAAATAAGTGATGTATCTTCCGCATTTATATTCTGACTGATGGACACAATATTAGGGTCTATCGCGCGTATTTTTTGCACTAGTTCTTCTTTATGTGGCATTTTCTTTTGTGTAGTTACTAATGTAACCTGTATTTGCCCCGTTTTCATACCTGTTCGAACGACAATCGTGCGCACAATACCTTTAGAATTTCTTCCGTCATAAATGGAGATATTTAATTCTTGTAAGTGTTTTTTTATTTCATTTGTAATATGTGTTGTGACAGGATGTTGTACGGAACATTCGTTAATGTCGATTAACATGTTCGATTCTTCTGCATACAATCCTGCGATCACTTTGTCACCTAGTTCTCTTACTTGGAATTGACTTTTGTTTCGATAATGCCAAGGATTGTCCATGCCAATTGTTTGTCTCACTTCAATTGTTGGAGCCAAATCTTTCACATAACGTTCCAGTGCTTGAATAACCAAATCTCTCTTTTCAATAAGTTGTCTTTCGTATGTCATATGTTGAAGTTGACAACCACCACAAGCTTCATAAATAGAGCATGGAGGATTTACTCGGTGTGGAGAAGCTTGTCGGATTTTTTTGATCGTTGCTTCTGCGTATTTTGGTTTTGCTGCCGTTACCTCTGCAGTAATTATCTCCCCAGGTAATGCACCTTTTACAAATACAGCACTGCGCTTGAAAAAGCCAACGCCTTCTCCATTAATTCCTAGTCTTTTAATCGTTAAAGGGAATTGTTGTCCCACTTGAATTGCTTCTTGTTCTTTCATTCCTTCACGTCCTTTACAATCATCTTTCTATTATAAAGGACATTACCGAGGAAGAAAAGAAAGCGGAATATCCAGTTTATTTATGTTTAAATCATCTAGTGTTCCAAATGTATATCCCATTTTTCTTGCATCTTTTATAAATGAAGGTAGACCTTCTGCATTATCAGGTGAAACAGTATGCATTAAAATAATAGCTCCAGGGTGAATTTGTGACATTAATTGATCATAGGCGTATTTCCCACCTTTTTTCTGATCTCTATGCCAATCAATAAAAGCAATTGACCAAAAAAAGTGTTGGTGCCCAATTTCATTTGCCGCCTCTAGCACTTGCTCATTAAAAATACCTTCAGGTGGTCGAGTGACGGTTGTTCTTTCTAATGAGGTAAGCTCCTTTAAGCGATTATCAAATTTCTGCAGTTCTTTTTTAATTTCATCTTTAGAAAGTCTCGCTAAATTGGGATGCCCATATGAATGGTTGCCAATTTGGTGCCCATCCTCTATCATCCGTTTGACAAGCGGAGTTGCACTTTCTAAATAATGACCTGTTAAAAAGAATGTAGCTCTAATCTTCTCGGCCTTTAATGTATCTAGAATGCTTTCCGTATAACCGTTTTCGTATCCATTATCAAACGTTAAGTAGAGTACTTTTTTATCCGCAGGTCCTTTGTAAATAGCTCCATGTTTTTCGAGTAAAGCATCGAGCTCTGCACCAGCTTCTGCTTGTTTTTCATTCGTAGCCCTTTTTAATCCCCAATGAATTTCTTTTCCTTGAGCTGAGAACGGCTGATACGAGAAACCAATACTTATTATTAATGCAGCTAAAACGATACCCACAATATGGTGTTTCCACATAAAAACGCAACCTTTCTTTTTTTAGTAGGTTGCGCCATTAAGGCTTGTTTATTCATGTATAAATATCAGTTAAAGCACTAGTTAGGTCAGGAAATTTAAATGTAAATCCTTTTTCTTTTAACACTTCTGGAATGACATGCTGGCCCTCTAGTACGAGTTGACTTTTCTCGCCGAGTGCAAACTTTAAGGCGAAAGAAGGAACAGGGAAGTAATGCGGGCGTTTTAAAACTTTAGCTAATGATTTACCAAAATCACTCATTTTTTTTGCATTGGGAGCAGCCACATTAAAAGCGCCATGTATATCGTGTTCAATTGCAAAAAGAAGTGCATTCGCTACATCTTCCACATGAACCCACGACATCCAGTTTTGACCGGAACCCACTGGACCTCCAAAAAACATTTTATATGGAAGAGCCATAAGAGGCAGTGCGCCTTCGCTTTTTCCAAGAATGATTCCAAGTCTACCAAAAGCTACGCGGATGCCTAATTGCTCTGCTAGTTTTGCTTTTTGTTCCCAATCATCTACGGTTTTTGCTAGAAAGTCTGTTCCAATAATCGTAGATTGTTCTGTATATATTCTCTCGTTGGAGGCTGGATAAATGCCAATTGCGCTTGCGTTCACTAGAACTTTCGGTTTATGGTGTAAAGCTTTTACTATTCGAAGAATCTCATCTGTTGCTTGCATACGACTCTCATAAATTTTCTTTTTTTGCGCTTCTGTCCATCTACCATTATTTATAGATTCTCCTGCTAAATTCACAATGGCGTCTATACCTTCTAACTTTTTTTCAGGGTGAGCATCATTTGTTAGCCAGTTAATAATAGCTACGTTGTCTGTATTTTTATTAGCTGACCGAGATAAAATAAAAACGTCGTGTCCTCTTTGCTTCAATAGTTCCGTTAATGCTCTTCCTACAAAACCAGTTCCTCCTGTAATTGCTATTTTCATTTTTTCCAACCTCCCCTTTTATCAATATAATAGCAGTCCAATCATTTATCACCTACGAAGATATACGTTATAATTGAAGAAAGATGAATGGAGATGTCTAAATGCCGATTATTACAAGAATAGGTCGTCAAAAAAACAATAATGAACGGTATAATATATATTTAGATGAAAAGTATGCGTTTAGTGTGGATGAAGCAGTATTAATAAAATATCAGCTTACAAAAGGAAAAGTAATAGAGGCTTTCACACTAGATGAAATCGTTTTTGATGATGAAGTGAGAAAGGCTTATAATAAAGCGATTAACTTTTTGAGTTACCGTATGAGAAGTGAACATGAAGTGAAACAAAAACTATTAATGAGTGAATATGGAGAAGCCGTCATTCTAGAGGCAATTCGAAAATTATATGAGCATGGTTTTTTAAATGACGAAAACTTTTCAAAAGCATTAATAGAAACTCAAAAGAAAAATAGCAAAAAAGGTCCCGGAGCAATTCGACAAGAACTAAAGAAAAAAGGGATTGAAAAGGATTTGACCGAAGAAGTATTGGCTTCTTATTCGGAGGAAGAACAGCTAACTATTGCTCGAACCCTAACAGAAAAAATTATTAATCAATATCAGAGTAAGACTCCTAGACAAATAAAACAAAAAGTACA
This sequence comes from Psychrobacillus sp. FSL H8-0483, assembly GCF_038637725.1. Classification (NCBI taxonomy): domain Bacteria; kingdom Bacillati; phylum Bacillota; class Bacilli; order Caryophanales; family Bacillaceae; genus Psychrobacillus; species Psychrobacillus sp. FSL H8-0483. Next base: position 3,373,772 of record NZ_CP152052.1, on the reverse strand, counting down.
AGATACTTTACAAAGAAAAGGATATAACTTTACGATAATTTCCCAAGCAATTGACTCATTTGAACTGGAAAAAGAAGAGGAAGAATGGGAAGCAATCATTGCAATACAAGGCGATAAAATATGGAGAAAGTATGCTTCCAAATATAGCAGTTATGATCTGAGAAGGCGTGTGAAACAAGCACTATATCTAAAAGGATTTCCTGCTGAGCATATCGATCTTTATATAGAAAAGAAGGAGCTGGAACAACAGGATGAATGAAAAAAAATATAGTCAGATGACTGAGCAAGAGCTTAGAACAGAAATTGCTAATTTAAAAGAGAAAGCACGAAAAGCGGAACAGCTAGGCATTGTAAATGAATATGCTGTATATGAACGGAAAGCAACGATGGCACAAGCGTTTTTAATAGATCCTACATCTATTAAGCCAGGAGAAATGTATAGAATTACCGGCGATCCAGGTATGTTTTTTCAGGTAGAATATCTAAAAGGTCAATTTGCATGGGGATACCGTCTAGGTGGAGACAAGTTTGAGGAAGCATTACCTATTTCATTATTAGAGACAATTAAGGAAGGAAAATAACATGCAGCATAAAATAGACGCTTTAACAAAACAATTACTTGAAAAAAATGAGCAACTTTCAGCATCAAAGGCTAGAGCATGGATTGAATTACTTTGGTCCGATTTTGAATCGTCTTATGCGCGTGCAGGTTACGATTACAAAGGAGCAGCAGTGACCGAAATGGTAATTAAAAAATGGATTGATGGTTATGGCGGGCAGCTCCATGAATTTGCTAGTACAAATGAAAAGTATAAACATCTCCTTGAAGTGGATGATTTTCTTCAGTAAAAAAGCTAGGACATTTTTTTGTCCTAGCATTTCTATATTTTAATTGGATAGAAAATCTAATTTTTTTCGAAGCTTGTCCTCGCTAAAAATCCAACCTGTATAAGAGTTAAGGATTTCAAGTTCTTCATTTAAATGGACAACTGCAACGAAGGGGTAATAATCATTATTTCGATATCGTAAATCAATTAATCGAACTTCATGTATATGCTCAAATTTCGTAATTTCCCATCTGAAAATGGGGGAAAAGGATGTAAAAGCGCTTAAGTTTCTATCTTTTAATGCCGCTTTTACTAGAGCGGTCTCTGGTAAGGGAACTCGATCAAATTTATCATAAATTGTTATTGATCGTCCGTATGCCCTTCCGACATAATGATGTTTGTCTGAAATAGCTGCAACTCTCCATTGGAAAAACTTCATGGTTGGAGCTACAATAATTTCCTCTGCATCCGGAAGTGTATGTTTTACAGAATTTTTTACAGCACTTTGAACGGCAAATCGGGAAATGTAATAGACGACTATTACGACGTACATAATAAGCAAGGTCGTAACGGGATTAGAACCAAACATCCACAATAATAAACCTATTACATGAATACCGAAAATAATCGGATCAAAGGTATTAATAACGCCAAGCGCAACCCATTTTTTAGAAAATGGCCGTAAAGCTTGTGTTCCATACGAGTTAAAAATGTCTACAAAAACATGTAAAAATACAGCTAAAAATGTCCAAAGCCATAAGTGTAAAAAGTTTGCTTCAGGTATGATGAGCCATAAAACACCCGAAATAAGCAATGGCCATAAAAGTACAGCTGGGATAGAATGTGTAATACCACGATGATGTCGAATATAAACTGCATTGTTACGTAACTTTAAAACGGTATCTATGTCAGGTGCTTGAGAACCAATGATTGTGCCAGCAATAACTGCAGTAGTAGTAAGGGAACTACTTGCTACGACAGGGTCTGCTAACGCTAATCCTCCAAGCGCAATACCCATAACGATATGTGTACCTGTATCCATGCTACATCAGCTCCTTTTTGGACAACAAGTTATCTTCATCATAAAATAAAATGGATAGATAACAAAGTACTTATTATTATATACCACGTATTTGTTAACAATAATCGTGAGGAAGGTTCTTAAATTGAACGAATTATACAAAAAACAAGTTAGAAGTGCCCTAGTTTCCTGGTTTCTAGAAGAAAAACGTGATTTACCTTGGAGAAAAACAAAAGATCCATATAAAATTTGGGTTTCTGAAGTAATGCTCCAGCAAACAAAAGTGGATACCGTTATTCCTTATTATGAAAGATTTATCGCAAAATATCCTTCCCTTGAGTCACTTGCTACTGCAAAAGAAGGTGAGCTTTTAAAAGAATGGGAAGGTTTAGGGTATTATTCACGAGCACGCAACTTACAAGCAGGCGTAAAAGAAGTTGTCGAAGCTTACGGAAGTGTCGTTCCATCGACTCGGAAAGAAATTTCGAAGCTTAAAGGCGTCGGACCCTATACAGCAGGTGCTGTTCTTAGTATTGCATATGGAGTTCCAGAGCATGCAGTAGATGGCAATGTAATGCGAGTACTCTCTCGTCTTTTATTCATAAAAGAAGATATCGCGAAGCCAAAAACGAAGAAAATATTTGAAGAAGCAGTAATGGAGTTAATAGACGAAAATAATCCTTCTGCATTCAATCAAGGATTAATGGAGCTGGGAGCGGTAATATGTACCCCAACCAAGCCGAAATGTTTACTCTGTCCAGTAAGAGAATACTGCACAGCCTTTTTTGAAGGCAAGCAAGAAGAGTTACCAATTAAAACAATAAATAAAAAAACGAAATTACATAAAATGAAGGCTGTTGTTATAGAAAGAGATAACGGACAAATTTTATTGGAGAAACGCCCATCCAAGGGATTGCTTGCAAATATGTGGCAATTCCCTATGGTAGAGCTTCCTACCGCTACTCACACAGTAGAAGAAGTAGTGGAGCACGATTATGGAATAGCGATAAAAAAAGAGAATGAATTAATAGCGTTTAAACATATATTTTCTCATTTAGTATGGGAAGTGGAGAGTTTTGAAGGAGAATTAGTAACAGAGAAAGAACTGCCAGCTCCATGTAAATGGTTCACAAAAGAAGAAGTAAGTAATCAACCAATGCCTGTTCCAGTAATAAAGATTTGGAATGCATGGAAAGAAAGGAACAATATATGATGTCAACAAACAAAGTAGCATTAGTCACTGGAAGTAGCCGAGGATTAGGCAAAGCACTTGCCATTGAGCTTGCAAAAAACGGATACGATATTGTTGTTAATTATGCTCGAAGTAAAACAGCAGCACTTGAAACAGTACAAGAAATAGAAGCGTTAGGAAGAAAAGCACTTCTTCTCCGAGCAAATGTTGGGGATGTAGAAAAACTTCGTGCCATGTTCCAAACAATCAAAGAAGAATTTGGTCGTTTAGATATCTTCGTTAGCAATGCGGCTTCAGGCGTATTGCGTCCGGTTATGGGGTTAGAAGAGTCACATTGGGATTGGACAATGAATATTAACGCAAAAGCAATGCTTTTTGGAGCGCAAGAAGCTGCTAAGCTGATGCCTGATGGTGGGAAAATATTAGGAATCAGTTCTCTAGGATCCATTCGTTATTTAGAAAATTATACAACGGTCGGTGTATCAAAGGCTGCAATTGAATCCATTACACGCTACTTAGCTGTAGAGCTTGCTGAAAAAGGAATTGCTGTTAACACCGTTTCTGGTGGAGCACTCGATACAGATGCATTAAAGCATTTTCCAAATCGTGAACAATTATTAGAAGATGCACGAGTAAATACTCCGGCAGGAAGAATGGTCGAAATAGAGGATATGGTGAAAACCGCTATGTTTTTATTGTCGGATGACGCCTCCATGATCAGAGGTCAAACAATTATAGTTGATGGTGGACGATCGATAAAAATGTAAAAAAAAAATGAATAATATTTCTTAAAGTACACATGATATATGTGTGCGGAGGTGAAATCCATGAAAAAGAATTTTGGTAAAGGACCAAACTCTACATCCAAAAATGCTGAGTTTGCATCTGAAACAAATCTTCAAGAGGTAAGAGAACAAAATCGCCAATCTCAGTTAGGTAAATCCCAAAAGCAATCCCTAAACACTGAGTTTGCATCTGAAACTGATGTTACAGAAGTGAGACAACAGAACCGTCAAGCTGAAATGAAAAAACAACAACAAGCTAACGGGGCAAATAGTTCTTCTAACCAATCGAAATAATTACATGGATTCACCAAAAGTCAGCGAAGGCAAAATGCCTTCGCTGATTTTTTTACTACAGTTTTTTCCTATGGATTGCTATAATAAGTAAATAAGTATAAAATTCAATCTTGCGCTTGATAAAAAGGTGGCTAAGTCATGGCGATTCCAACAGAAGGAGAAATTATTCAAATTCACAGCTATAAGCATAATGGCCGTATCCACCGTGTCTGGCAGGAGACGATGGTTTTAAAGGGCACCAAAAATATTGTTATAGGTGCAAACGAACGTACACTTGTAATAGAGGCAGATGGTAGAACCTGGATTACAAGAGAGCCTTCTATTTGTTACTTTCATGCAGAACATTGGTTTAATATTATTTGTATGTTACGTGAAGATGGTGTGTATTACTACATCAACATAAGCTCACCATTTGTCTATAATAATCAAAGGCTAAAATACATTGATTATGATTTAGACGTGAAGGTTTTTCCAGATATGACCTACACGATTTTGGATGAGGACGAATATGAACAACATAAAAAAGAGATGAAATATCCAGATGAAATGGACGGTATTCTAGAGCGGAATATTGAAAAACTGCTTTCTTGGATAAAACAAAGAAGAGGCCCGTTCGCGCCTGACTTTATAGACGCATGGACAAGTCGTTATCATTTCTATAAAAAGCTGAATGAGTAGACGAAAAACCTGTTGAATACATACAACAGGTTTTTCCAGTGTTAGAAAGGAAGAAAATGTATGAGCTCGATGAAGCGATATATGCAATTTGTTAAACCATATAACTTACAAATATTTTTAACAATTGTCATAGGTATCATAAAATTTGCAATACCTTTATTTATACCGCTCCTTATTAAAATCGTGATTGACGATATTATTGGGGCAGAAGCGTTAACTGATGCAGAAAAGATACAGCAATTAGTGTATTGGTTAGGAGGTACGGCGTTAGTCTTTCTAATCGTTCGTCCACCTATTGAGTATTATCGACAATATTTGGCACAATTAGTGAGTAATAAAATACTGTACGATATTCGTCAAAAAATGTACATTCATCTGCAAAAATTAAGTTTAAAATATTATTCTAATACTCGCGCAGGGGAAGTTATTTCAAGGGTAATCAATGATGTAGAGCAAACCAAGAACTTTGTAATGATTGGGTTAATGAATGTGTGGCTAGATTTAGCAACCATTCTTATTGCAATTGGAATCATGTTAACCATGAATGTGAAGTTAACAATCGTTACGCTAATTGCTTTTCCATTTTACGCATTCAGTGTAAAGTACTTTTTTGGGAGACTTCGCGATTTAACGAAAAAAAGATCACAAGCATTAGCGGGTGTTCAGAGTTATTTACATGAACGTGTGCAGGGAATGAGCATTATTAAAACGTTCACATTAGAGAAGCATGAACAAAAACTATTTAATGAAGCGAACGGTGAGTTTTTAGATAAAGCAGTCGATCAGACTATTTGGAATGCGAAGGCCTTTGCAGTTGTCAATACGATTACGGATATCGCGCCACTACTCGTTATAGCGTATGCAGGATATGAAGCGATAAATGGAAGATTATCGGTCGGAACGATGGCTGCATTTATTGCATATATTGAACGTTTATATAGTCCTTTAAGACGTTTGGTTAATTCTTCTACAACGTTAGTACAATCATTTGCATCAATGGATCGTGTTTTTGAATTAATGGATGAAGAATACGACATTGTCGATAAAAACGGAGCATTTACATTAAAAAATGTAACAGGAGAAGTTACGTTTTCAAATGTATCATTCCAGTATGAAAAAGACGGACATACCATTCTAAAAGATATGAATTTCCGTGTGAAAGCTGGCGAAACAGTAGCGTTTGTCGGCATGAGTGGCGGAGGTAAATCAACGATAATTAGTCTGATTCCACGGTTTTATGATGCTACTAATGGTAGCGTTCGAATAGATGGGAAAGATGTACGTGATGTTACAATTGAGTCATTAAGAAGACAAATAGGTATTGTATTACAAGATAATATATTATTCAGTGACTCCGTGAAGTCGAATATATTAATGGGGAAACCTGATGCGACAGACGAAGAAGTTATCGAAGCTGCGACAGCTGCTAATGCCCATGATTTTATTATGGATTTACCAGAAGGATATGAAACAAAGGTCGGGGAACGGGGAGTAAAACTTTCCGGAGGACAAAAGCAGCGTGTAGCAATTGCACGAGTCTTTTTAAAAAATCCTACTATTTTAGTTCTAGATGAGGCTACTTCAGCATTAGATTTAGAGAGTGAATCTTTAATTCAAGATTCATTAGAGCGATTGGCAAAAAATCGTACGACTATTATAGTAGCTCATAGACTTTCTACTATTACCCATGCAGACAAAATATTTGTTATTGAAAATGGGGAGCTAGCCGAAGAAGGAAATCACCACGAATTAATGAACAGTAAAGGTGTATATTATAATCTTTTTCAAATTCAACAATTAGATCCTGAAAACTGAAAGAAGCACCCTATAAGTTGTCGACACACTTATAGGGTGTTTTTTTAGTGGAATAATATCTGAATTTTTAATTAATTAATTGTATAAAAATACTTAAATAAGGATATTCAATAAGAAAAAAGACTTATGAGGTTTTAAGAAAGTATTGCATATAGGATTTTTTTGTGTAGAATATCAATATACACTAAAAAGTTAGAAAATTTTAATTATTGAAAATGAAATGAGGGAGCATCATGACAGAACGTGAAATAATTTTAGAAGTGAAAGACCTTCAAACTTCCTTTTTCACAGATGATGGTGTTATTCCATCCGTAGATTACATTGACTTTCACATTAGAGAAGGAGAAATACTCGGGATCGTTGGAGAATCAGGCTGTGGTAAAAGTGTGACTTCCCTTTCTATAATGGGCTTAGTTCCTAGTCCTCCAGGTAAAATTACGAATGGACAGATATTGTTTAGAGGAAAAGACTTAACAAAATTATCCGAACGGGAAATGAGAAGCATTCGAGGAAATGAAGTGGCAATGATTTTCCAAGAGCCTATGACATCATTAAATCCTTTATTTACAATTGGTAATCAACTAATAGAAGCAATAACACTCCATAAAAAAGACTGGAGTAAAAAACAAGTGAAAGCAAGAGCTATAGAAATGTTGAAGTTGGTTGGATTGCCTAGAGCAGAAGAATTGATGAAGGATTATCCTCACCAACTTTCAGGGGGAATGAGACAGCGAGTCATGATTGCAATGGCGCTTGTATGCGATCCTCAAGTTTTAATAGCTGATGAGCCAACAACAGCATTAGATGTAACAATTCAAGCTCAAATACTCAAGCTTATGCGAGATCTGAATGAACGATTAAATACAGCAGTTATTTTAATTACGCATGATTTAGGGGTTGTCGCAGAAACTTGTGAACGAGTTGTCGTGATGTATGCGGGAAAAGTAGTAGAAGAGGGATCAGTGGAAACGATATTCAATAATCCGCAGCATCCATATACAAAAGGTTTAATTGCTTCTGTACCGGATATGCGCTTTAAAAAACAGCGATTGTATTCCATTCCTGGAAATGTCCCAAAGCCAGGTATGATAAAACAGGGATGTCGCTTTGCAGCTCGTTGTGACTTTATGTTTGGACGTTGTACAGAAGAAAGCCCGCCGCTATATGAAACCTCTAAAGGTCATCAAACGAGATGCTTCTTATACGATGAGAAGGAGGTTGTAGTTAATGACAAAACCGCTGCTACAAGTTGAAGGATTAAAAAAGTACTTTCCCATCCATTCAGGGGTGTTAGGAAAACAATCTGGTTATGTAAAAGCAGTGGACGATGTGTCCTTTTATGTCAATGAAGGAGAGACACTTGGGATTGTGGGCGAGTCTGGTTGTGGCAAATCTACTACTGGCCGAATGCTTATGAGGTTGCTAGAGCCAACAGAAGGTAAAGTAACTTTTGATGGAAAAGAGCTTACAAGTGTTTCTAATACAGCTATGCGGAAAGCTAGAAGAGAAATTCAGATGGTATTTCAAGATCCGTATGCTTCACTTAATCCAAGACATACAGTAGAGAAAATATTAATGGAGCCACTCATTGTTCATAATATTGGAGATAAAGAGAGTCGTAAAAAGAAAGTATATGATTTTCTAGAAATTGTAGGACTTAGTAGTTATCATGCGAAACGTTATCCACATCAGTTTAGTGGAGGGCAGAGACAACGTATTGGAATTGCTAGAGCACTAATGACGAATCCGAAACTAATTATTGCGGATGAGCCAGTTTCTGCGCTCGATGTTTCGATACAAGCGCAAGTACTAAATTTGATGCAAGACTTACAAAAAGAACTAAAGCTAACGTATATCTTTATCGCGCATGATTTAGGGGTGGTGCGCCATATAAGTGACCGCGTTGGCGTTATGTATTTAGGTAGAATGGCTGAATTAGCTACGAGTGAATCTCTTTATGCAGAGCCACTTCATCCGTACACGAAAGCATTGCTTTCAGCAGTTCCAGTTCCCGATCCAGAATTTAAAAGGGAGCAGATTATTTTAGAAGGCGATATTCCTAGTCCTTCAAATCCGCCAACTGGTTGTACTTTTCATACGAGATGTCCATTTAGAATGGAAGTTTGTACAACGGTTGTACCGAAGTTAGAAGAAGTGAAACCTAGTCATTTTGTTGCCTGCCATTTATATAGTGAAGCAGTGCAGCATTGATAATATATTTTACGGAGGGGTAAATATGGGGACGAAGAAAATATGGTCATTTATGCTTTTGATGTTATTAGCTTTAATTGTTGCACTTGCTGCATGTTCATCTGAAAAAGAAACAGGTGGAGACAAAGAAACAAGCACAGATAAAGAGAACGAGGGCACTACAACTGAAGGGGCAACAGAAGAAACTGGAGAAAAAGTACTTATCTTCGGTCGCGGTGGGGATTCTGTATTCTTAGATCCTATTGCTGCAACAGATGGCGAGTCTTTCAAAGTTACGCAAAACGTTTTTGAAACATTACTAAACTTTGGTGATGAAGATACAACGATCAACCCTGGTTTAGCAAAAGAGTGGGAAGCGTCTGAAGATGGACTTACTTACACATTTAAACTTCAAGAAGGAGTTAAATTTCACGACGATACTGATTTCAATGCAGAGGCTGTTGTGAAAAACTTCGAACGTTGGGCAAATGGATCTGAAGATAAATTCCCATACTATGCTTCTATGTTTGGTGGATTTAAAGCTGATGAAGGTCATGTAATCGAATCTGTTACTGCAGATGGAGATTACACAGTTGTATTCAAATTAAAACGTGCACAAGCACCTTTCTTAAAAAATATCGCTATGAGTCCATTCGGAATTGCAAGCCCAACTGCATTTGAAGCAGCTGGCGATAAATTTGGAGATAATCCAGTAGGTACTGGACCATTCAAATTTGTAGAGTGGAAACGTAATGATTCAATCACTATCGAAAAATTTGACGGTTATTGGGTTGATGGTCTTCCAAAACTTGATAAAGTAGTTTTCCGTGCAATTCCAGATAATTCAGCTCGTTTAAATGAATTACTTGCTGGTGGAATTGATTTAGCAGACGGTGTAAACCCTGCTGATGGTGTAACAGTAGAAGGAGATTCAAACTTACAATTATTTGAACGTCCATCTATGAACGTTGGATACCTTGGTTTAACAACTACTCGCCCTCCGTTTGACAATGTAAAAGTACGTCAAGCAATGAACTATGCAATTGACAAACAAGCGATTATAGATGCATTCTTCGAGGGTCGTGCACAGATTGCGAAAAACCCAATGCCACCTTCTATTAGTGGATACAATGATGATATTCCAGGGTATGAATACGATCCTGCAAAAGCAAAAGCACTTTTAGCGGAAGCAGGATTTGCAGATGGCTTTGAAATGGAATTATGGGCAATGCCTGTTCCAAGACCATATATGCCAGATGGAGCAAAAGTTGCAGAAGTTATTCAAAAAAACCTAGAGGATATAGGAGTAAAAGCAAAAATTGTTTCTTACGAGTGGGCGACATATTTAGAAAAAGCACGCAACGGAGAAGCTGATGCATTCATGTTAGGTTGGACTGGTGATAACGGTGATGCTGATAACTTTATCTATGTATTATTAGATCAAGACAATATTGGAAGCAATAACTACACTTACTATAGCAACGATGAACTTCACAAAATCTTAATTGAAGCACAAACAGAAGTGGACGAAGAAAAACGTAATGATTTGTATAAGCAAGCTCAAGAAATCATTTTTGAAGATGCACCTTGGGTTCCACTTGCACACTCAACTCCATTACTTGCTGGAAAAGCGAATATAACTGGCTTCATACCACATCCGACTGGATCTGATAAATTAACGAACGTAGACTTTAAGTAAAAAGCTTGAAGGGGAGAGGTCTTCGAGATTTCTCCCCTTTCTTAATTTCATAATGGAGAGGTGAAGACAATGCTTCACTATATTGGAAAAAGATTATTACAACTTATCCCTGTTTTACTTGGTATGACATTTCTTGTTTTTATGATTATACGTGCTATTCCTGGTAACCCAGCTCAAGTTATATTAGGGCAGCTAGCATCGGAAGAAGCGATAAAAGCTCTAGAAATTAAGCTGGGATTAAACAATCCTTGGTATACGCAATACATTGATTATTTAATTGGCCTTTTTAAAGGAGATCTAGGGGAATCGATGCGAACGGTTCAACCTGTATCGAAAGAGATTTGGCCGTATTTAGCAGCTACTTTCGAGTTGGCATTTTTCGCCATTCTGATAGCAGTCATTATTGGGGTTAATGCAGGTATTATATCTGCTTGGTTCCAAAATTCCTGGTTTGACTATTTAGCGATGGTGTTAGCTTTAATAGGTGTGTCTATGCCAATTTTTTGGTTAGGTTTAATGGAGCAGTGGATTTTTGGGATAGAACTACAATGGTTACCGACGAGTGGTCGAGAAGATGTGAGAAATCCTATTTCATCGGTCACGAATTTATATGTACTTGATACGATTATAAACGGTAGGTTTGACCAACTCGGTCAAGTGTTAAAACATTTAGTGTTACCTGGGATTGCCCTTGCTACCATTCCAATGGCCATTATTGCACGAATGACGAGATCCAGTATGTTAGAAGTAATGAGAGCAGATTACATTCGTACTGCAAGAGCAAAGGGCCAAAAAATGTTTTGGGTTGTTTATAAGCATGCTTTAAAAAATGCCATTATTCCTGTATTAACAGTTATCGGGCTTCAAATGGGTCTGTTATTAGGTGGAGCGATCTTAACAGAGACAATATTTAGTTGGCCAGGCATTGGTAGATATATTTATGATGCCATTCAATTTCGAGACTATCCAGTCATTCAATCAGGAATATTAATCGTAGCGTTTATTTTTGTCATGATTAATTTATTCGTTGATATTTTATATGGTTTAATCGATCCTAGGATTAAATACGACTAAAAGGAGGAATAGATATGTCCGGAATAGTTCCGAATTTGATAAATGAAACAATTGCAGTAAAAGATCAGTCGACCGGTCCTTGGCGAGATGCATGGCGAAGCTTCCGTAAAAATAAATTAGCGCTTGTAGGAGCAGTGATTGTTCTTTTCTTCATCCTTTTAGCTATTTTTGGTCCACTATTTGCACCGCAAGGAATAAATGATCAGCTTTTAAAGGATCGATTGAAGCCTCCATCAAGTCAATATTGGTTTGGAACAGATGACTTAGGGCGAGATGTTTTTTCACGTATTATTCATGGGGCGCGGATATCTCTTTGGGTAGGTACTTCCTCTGTACTTGGGTCAGTGGTAGTTGGTAGTATTTTAGGTATTATTGCAGGCTATTATGGGAAGTGGATAGATACGATTATATCTAGAATTTTTGATATCATGTTAGCTTTTCCAAGTATTTTATTGGCAATTGCTGTTGTCTCAGTTTTAGGACCTTCCTTACAAAATGCTTTAATTGCTATTGCTATTATCAACATTCCTAACTTTGGTCGTCTCATTCGTTCAAAGGTATTGAGTATTAAAGAAGAGGAATACATAACTTCTGCGAAAGCAATTGGAATGAGAGATATTCGAATATTATTTTCTCATATTCTACCGAACTCAATGGCTCCTGTGATTGTTGCGGGTACTTTAGCAATCGCTTCTGCTATTATTGAAGCTGCTGCTTTAGGGTTTCTTGGACTTGGGGCAGAAGCACCTGCACCAGAGTGGGGTAAAATGTTAGCAGATGCTCGTCTGTTTTTACGGAATGCACCGTGGGCGATGATTTTTCCAGGGCTTGCAATTATGCTTACGGTTTTAGGGTTTAACTTAATGGGAGACGGATTACGAGATGCATTGGATCCACGAATGAAAAACTAAAAAACGTGCCGCCTAGTTATCTAGGTAGCACGTTTTTTTAGTAAGGAGATTCTTCTATTTTTACAGTTAGTTCTTTGCTGTGGAAGTTTTGGTAGGAAGTAATTAGAGTATCCACATGTTCTAATTGTTCTTCGTATTTCAGTATGGATGATAAAAAGTGAAGCAAGTGATAGGTTGAAAACTCTTCTTCTTCTTGAGTTAATGCTATTTGTTGCACAAATATGTTCATTACTTCTTGTCTCTGAAGAAAGGCATCTGAACCGTCCCATTCCATATGTTCGGGTTTTAATTTTCCAAGGAATTTTAAATGTAACTGTTCGTGATACGTTAAAAGAGCATCCAAACGTTCTTTTATCATCATTCGAAAATGCTCTGGTAGCTCCATCAGCTCATTTTCATGAAGGTTGAGCCTTTTAAGTACGTCTAAGCTTTTATAAGAAGTAGAAATTAGTTCCCGGTAAACAACTATTTTTCTTCCCTTTGTATGCATTGATTTCTTGGTATAACCACGTTCTTCTTTAAAAAACAAATAAATTTGATCTATTCGACTAAGGCGGTCTTTTAATTGATTAATAGCTTGTTTTGTTGATTGATGATCCGAAGCACTTCTAACGGCAATTCGAATCCAACGGATAATTTCATCTTGTGTATAGTGAATAGCATTAAATAGTTTTGTTTCAAATTTAGGTGGTAAAAACACTAAGTTAACGAGGAATGCGGATAAAACTCCAACAAGAATAGTTAAGAAACGAATTAATGCGAACATTAAAAAGTCATCACTTTGAATTTCCATAATCGCAATAACGGTTACAAGTGCTAAAGAAATCGTTTTTTCCAGTTTAAACTTAAGCATAAGTGAAATGGCTACAATTGCAGCGAATCCTACAGTAATATAATGATTGCCGAAAGCTAAAGCGAATAGCACTGCAATTGCTGCGCCAATTAAATTGGATTGCACTTGCTCGATAACTGTCAAATAGGATCTATAAATCGAAGGCTGAATGGCAAAAATTGCGGCTATTCCTGCAAATACAGGACTAGGTAGCTGAAGTAAGTCAGCCATAAATAATGAAAATACTATAGCTACTCCAGTTTTAAATATTCGTGCTCCCAATTTCATTTAATCCTATCCTTTCCTCATCGGAGATATACATGTTTTTAATAATAGGCTCTGTTAAACGATCATGTTCTAAAAAACTACAGCCTAATTTAACGGAGTCTAATAATAAGAAAGGATAACTATTCTACATAGTAACTCGTTCTTATTTAAGCTGAGCAAAAGCTTTATTGACAGCTGTAATTGTTTCTATAATATCATTTTCTGTATGCGCAGTTGTAATAAACCAAGCTTCATATTTGGAAGGAGCAAGATTAATACCTTGTTGCAGCATTAGTTTGAAAAATTTAGCGAACATTTGACCGTCACTTTCTTCTGCTTGCTCATAGTTCTCTACTTTTACATCGGTAAAATACACAGAAAGTGCACCTTTAATACGGTTGATTGTAATCGTTATGTTGTTGTTCTTCGCTGCTTCTAAAATTCCTGCTTCTAATAAAGCTCCAAGTCTATCCAGTTCTTCATATAAGCCAGGGGATTGTAAAACCTCTAAACAAGCAATACCAGCCTGCATAGATGCTGGATTACCAGCCATAGTTCCCGCTTGGTAAGCCGGACCTAGTGGCGCAACTTGTTCCATTATTTCTTTTTTGCCACCATATGCACCGATTGGGAGACCGCCACCAATGATTTTACCCAGAGCTGTTAAATCTGGTGTTTCATCTAACATAGTAGATGCTGCACCATAATGGAAGCGGAATGCTGTAATCACTTCATCATAAATGACTAGTGCACCTTTGTCTTTTGCCATTTTATGAACAAGTGGTAAGAATCCTTCATTTGGCTCTACCATACCGAAATTTCCAACGATTGGTTCTACAAGTATACAAGCTAGTTCATGTCCCCATTTTTCCATCGCTTCTTGATAAGCTTTTGGATCATTAAATGGAATTGTTATCACTTCTTTTGCAATCGATTGTGGAACTCCTGCTGAATCTGGTATTCCAAGTGTAGCCGGACCTGAACCAGCCGCAACTAATACTAAGTCAGAGTGTCCATGATAACATCCAGCAAATTTCATTACCTTTGTTCTTCCTGTATAGGCACGAGCAACTCGAATTGTAGTCATGACAGCTTCTGTTCCAGAGTTTACAAAACGCACTTTATCCATAGAAGGGATTGCATCTTTTAACATTTTTGCAAAAGTAACTTCATGTTTTGTAGGAGTACCGTACAATAAGCCTGTTTGCGCTGCTTTTGTAATTGCCTCAGTAATATGGGGATGCGCATGACCAGTAATGATCGGGCCGTATGCAGCTAAATAATCGATATATTTATTTCCATCCACGTCATAAAAGTATGCACCTTCCGCTCTTTCCATGACGATTGGTGCACCGCCACCGACAGCTTTATAAGATCTCGATGGGCTATTCACTCCACCTACAATATGTTCTAGTGCTTCTACTTGTATTTGTTCCGATAATGTTTGTTTCAATTGTATTACCTCCGTGTAGTATTTCTTTATGTAAGGATAAGAAAGTATAACTTTTCTATATAGTACTGTCTAGTTTCGCCCTGCACTTTTCTTATTTTAGACAATATTTATGAAAAAGGCTAAAGAAAATTGAACATACACATAAAGTTCGTTACGATAGATGTAAATAGAGGAGGGATTTTGATGCAAATATTGGAAGGAATGGTTGCGCCAAAGTTTTCATTGAAAAATGAAAAAGGAGAGTTTGTATCATTAGAGGATTTTGCAGGTAAGCGATATGTGGTTTTATTTTTTTATCCAAAAGACTCAACTCCAAGTTGTACGACAGAAGCCTGTGATTTTCGAAATGCTTATACCGACTTCGCTAATTTAAATGCAGTTATACTTGGTGTCAGTGCAGATGACGAAAAAGCACATACGAAATTTATTGAAAAACACGGTCTTCCATTTTCATTATTAATTGATAATATGCATGAAGTGTCAGAAGCATATGGAGTATGGAAGTTGAAAAAGAACTTTGGAAAAGAATATATGGGTATTGAACGAACTACGTTTTTAATTGATCCTACGGGTACAGTCGTAAAAGAATGGCGAAATGTGAGAGTAAAAGGCCATGTAGAAGAAGCATTACATACATTAAAATCAATAGCAAATAACGGAGAATAAAAGATGAATATATTATTTTCTTTTTTACCTAAAGAAGAGCAGCAAGCTAATTTAAGAAATGATTTTCCAAAAGCGGTATTTACCTTTCAAAAAGGCTTAGATAAAGAAGCGTTAAAAACAGCTGATATTTTTGTTACGTATGGTGAAGACTTACATGCCAATGATATCGAAACAGCTGAAGAGTTGAAGTGGATTATGGTTGCATCGGCTGGAATGGAAAAAATGCCTTTAATGGAAATAGCTAACCGTCAAATTGTTGTAACGAATGTCAGAGGGATTCACAAAACTCCTATGGCAGAGTCAATACTGGCACATATTCTCTCTATAAAAAAATCACTTCCACTGGTTGCAGAGAATCAACGTAAAGGTGAATGGTCTAAGCGGGTGCCTTCTTCTGAATTATTAGGCTCAAAAGCATTAATTTTAGGGCCTGGTGCAATAGGTGGTGAGGTAGGAAGGATACTGCAAGCTTTTGGAGTTCAGACGATTGGGTGCAATCGTAGTGGACAAGCAGCACCATACATGGATGAAATGACTTCTTTTGAAAATCTTACTGAGGCCTTACCATTTGCAGATTTTGTGATTTCCATATTACCAAGTACAGAATTAACTAAAGGATTGTTGACGTATGAGCATTTTCAGTCTATGAAGCCTACTACTCTATTTATGAATTTTGGTAGAGGAGATGTTGTCAAGGAAGACGTGCTACTCCGTGCAATAAGAGAGGAATGTATCGCTTTTGTAGTCTTAGATGTTTTTGAAAAAGAGCCGCTATACGAAGGTCATCCATTTTGGGAAATGAATAATGTTATTGTATCGCCTCATATTTCTAGTCACTCCTCTCAATATGTTGTGCGGGCTCTTGAGATTTTTTCAAGAAATTTAACAGAATGGATGCTCGGTAGTAACCATTTGGAAAATTTAATTGATATGGAAAGAGGTTATTAAGGCTATTTCTTCATTTCATCTCTCTTAATAAATTTGACAGCCATGCCTTTTCTTATTTATACTTATTATAAATTAACTTATAATAAACATGAAGAGAGGTGCATGCGATGACGGAAGTACATTTAAGAGATGCTTTAGATACATTAAAATCAACTGGTGTACGTATTACACCTCAGCGCCATGCGATATTGGAATTCATTATACAATCCATGTCACATCCCACTGCGGACGATATATATAAAGCACTTGAAACAAAATTTCCAAGCATGAGCGTTGCGACTGTATATAATAACTTACGTGTATTTAGAGAAGCTGGCTTAGTAAAAGAATTAACGTATGGTGATTCATCTAGTAGATTCGACTTTATCACGAATGATCATTATCATATGATTTGCAATGCATGCGGTAAAATAGTGGACTTCCACTATCCAGGATTAGATGAGGTAGAACATTTAGCTTCTCATTTAACTGGTTTTGATGTAAGTTCTCATCGTATGGAGATTTACGGAACTTGTCCTACATGTAAAGAGCATGGAACAAAAGTTCAATAAGAAAACCGAGCGTAGAAGTTTACGCTCGGTTTTTTATATGCTCTTTTAAAAATTTTATTAGCGAATAAGTTCGTCTGGTAATCAGATGATTTTCGCTAGAATTTAAAACCGTATTAATAGGAAGTCAATTATTATTTATATCTAGTCTCTCAATCAATGCTAGAAATAACACAAAATTGACCTCCTTTATTTTCTCAATATTTTTGTATACTATGTTAGTATAAAAAAGCAAAGTGCAAAATTATTTCTTTCTATTTAAATTGGCATCGAACTCTTGTCCTTCAAGAGATGGATCAAGCGTTAAAGGTTCTTTACAATACATACACATATCTACTCTACCTAAAACTTTAGTGTGTTTCCCACAATTTGGGCAGACTACTTGTACAGCTTTAGTGGATAATAAACCTATCCAACCGTATACAGCAGTACTTCCGATAATGGAAAGTAATCCTAGAGTCATAAAGATAGTTACTAATATAGCATTTTCTCTAAAAAATATGGCTCCATACATTATAATAAATCCAAAGAATATTAGGCCTAATGCAAAGGAACGTATTCGATTTATTTTATTTTTATAGGGTTTCATTTTTTAACCTCCTAATTTCTAAATACACTATATCATATTTTGGTATAAAGAAATATTTTGAAGTTTATATAGAAGGAAATATTGAATAGTTGTCGAAAATCTATACTGTAGGAAACAAAGGAGGCTCCATTTTGGAAGCGTTATTGAGACCGATTTATCAAGAAAGAGCAAGTGATCCAAATACATTGGGAATTATATTAGTGGAAAAGCGAGAAGAAGTCAGCCCTATGACAGATACGTTTGATTCCATCTTATTTATAATAACGAGCGAGTCAAACCAGCCTGTTTATACAAAGCATTACACGTATAACGATAAAAAAGCGGCTCTCCATATTTTTACACAGAAGCAATTAAGAAAATGGCTAATACTTGGTACAAACCCTAAAATGGTTGATTGGCTTATCAATGGGAGAGTTGTTTTTGACCGTAATGAATATTTAGAAGGCTTAAAACAAGAGTTATATGAATTTCCGATAAACGGGAGAAAAGCAAGAATGGGAATTGAATTCGCTAAGCTTTCTAGAAGATATTTAGAAGGTAAACTATTTTTCGAACAGTTGAATTTCCTTGATGCATACAATCATATAATAGATTCTCTTCACCACTTAGCCCGTTTAGCTGTATTCGAGAATGGGATGCATCCGGAAATTATGGTCTGGAAACAAGTAAAACAATTAGATCCTTCAATTTATAAGTTATATGATGAACTTATTTCTAGTGAGGAATCATTAGAGAAAAGATTAGAGTTATTATTTTTAGCTAGTGATTTCTTAATTCATTCAAGAACTAAAGATGGAGCCCAACACATATTAGAGGTTTTATCTTTAAAAGAATTTTGGACTATCCAAGAAATACATGAACAAGAAGAACTAAAGAATTATTCTGTAGATCTAGAGGTTTTTATTGAGTTTTTAGTAGATAAAGGATTTATTTTAATCGAAAAACAACCAACAAAAAGTAATGAAATCATGCATAGATACTAC